>USMO01000151.1 GCA_900555785.1 uncultured Eubacteriales bacterium
GCTTAGGGGGCTTCTTTCGGAGAAGCCCCCTAAGAACCCCAAGAACTTCACCGCAAAGAGCCGAAACAAAAAGCGACCGGGCAGGAGAGCTGCCCGGTCGTTGTTTGGTTGTTTATGCGTTTTCGCCGTCTGCGGCACCTTCGACCTCAATGGTTGCGGTGACGATGAAGTTCTTCACCGAGTCAATGACCTTTTCACACTGCGGCTTATTGTCGTAGGATTCGCCGATGAAGCTCGGCGCCGAGCCGATGTTTTTCAGCACATACCGATAGTTGCCGAATTTGTCGCGGTCGACGAAGAAGTTTCCGACATAAGCAGCCCGCTTGAAGGAATCCACGCCCTTGCGGCAGGCGACCTCGCTTGCGTAGAAGCGGCTGGAGTAAAGGATCTGCCCGTTATTGGCAAGGAGATAGAAGCTGTATTCGCCGTCCTCTTCCTTGACAATTTCAAACTTGCCCATCTTGGTTGCGGCTGCCTCTGCCTTGGCAATCTGCTCCCAGTTGAGGCTGTCCGGCGTGCGCTTGGTACTCTTGGCTGCTTCAAATGCGGCAATCGATTCGTTGTCCGGCTTGTAGCGGATGATACGCGCGTTGTTGGCGAAGTTCTTGACCGATTCCGCGCACTTCTGGCACTGGTCCTTGGTGCTGTAGTTCTCGCCGTAATACTTATTCGCCAGAATGAAGCGATAGCGTCCGTATTTGTCCTTCTTGATTGCCGGTTCGATGGTGGAAACGGTCTTCTTGAAGGTCTTGATGCCGTTGAGCGCGCCCAGCAGGGTTGTGAAGCTGGGGCTGTCGAACAGGACCTGCCCGTTGTTGGCGATCAGGTAGAAGTGATAGCCGTCCACTTCCAGGTTGAACTCATATTTACCGACTGCCTTGCTGCCGTTTGCGGCGATTTCTGCTTCTGCAGCCGCGATGGCTTCGTCAAACGCAATGCGGATGTCCTCTTCAGTGGTCACGAAGAAGGGGCGACCGACCTGACGGACCGGCGTTGAAGATGTACGGACAGCTGCGGGCGTCTTGGTGGCTGCAGGTGCCGCCTTTGCAGCGGGAGCGGCAGGTTTCTTTGCGGCGGGCGCTGCGGTTGCGGTCTTTTTGGGGGCCGTGGTTCCTACAGACGTAGATTTTGCCGGAGCCTTGGCTGCGGGTTTTGCAGCGGGCTTTGCGGCGGGGGCAGGGGAGACCTTCACAGGCTCCTTGACCGCCTCTTTGACCGGTTCTGCTGCGGGCTTGACAGGCTCCAGCACTGCGGCTTTCGGGGGCTGGGCGACAGGCTCTTCCTTCTTGACCTTCGGTTCTGCCGGCGCAGCAGGCGCTGCCTGCTCATTCTTGTTTTTGTCTTTTCTGAACAGCTTGAACAATCCCATAGTACACCCTCCATACAATTAACATTCTATGTTAATTGTAGCACAATTTTTGCGTTTTGTCAACCGTTTTCCGGAATTTTCTTGCCCGAAAACGCAGAAAAAGTGGGGGAGAGCCCCCACTTTCCCGTTTTTCGCTTATTTCCCGAAATATCTCTTGAGCAGTCCTGCAAAAGCTCTTCCGTGGCGTGCTTCATCCTTTGCCATTTCGTGGACCGTGTCATGAATGGCATCGAGATTGGCAGCCTTCGCCATCTTTGCCAGCTCAAACTTTCCGGCGGTTGCGCCGTTCTCAGCGGCAACGCGGACCGACAGGTTCTTTTCGGTCGAGTCGCTGACGCATTCGCCCAGCAGCTCGGCAAACTTTGCGGCGTGCTCTGCTTCTTCAAGCGCCGCTTCTTTCCAGTACAGCGCAATTTCGGGGTAGCCCTCTCTTGCCGCAACGCGGGACATGGCGAGGTACATGCCGACCTCTGTGCATTCGCCCTGGAAGTTTGCGCGCAGCCCCTCAACGATCTCTGCCGGAGCATCCTTCGCAATGCCGACAACATGCTCGGTTGCCCAGGTCACGCCTTCCTCAACAACTTCTTCAAACTTCTCTCCCGGTGCGTGGCAGAGCGGGCAGCTCTCGGGTCTGGTCTCCGATTCCACAATTTCTCCGCAGATAGTGCATCTCCATTTTTTCATGACAGTGTTTTCCTTTCTACTCCTGAATTTTTGTATTCTGACAGCGTTCCCGACAGGTGCCCTTGCAGCAGCAGCGCTTGGGACAGTCGGTTCCCTTGGATTTGGGACAGTTTTTTCCGATCTCGCAGACGACACAGGCGCTTCCGCGCAGCTGCAGTCCTGCACCCTGCACCAGCATGCGCGCCAGCTTTTCGTGCGCAGATGCCAGCAGCTCGGTGACGGTTGGGCGGGAGACCCGCATCTGGCGGGCGGTCTCTTCCTGGGAAAAATGCTCCAGGTCGTGCAGCCGGATGACCTCATATTCATCGAAGCACATCCCGATCGCAGTGCCGCTTTTGCCCTCGACCGGCGAGAAGTCACGGAACCGAGGCAGCTCACAGATGACCCGTTCCTTTTTCGGTCTTGCCATATCTGCCTCCTTTTCTCTGACACCGTTATTATACCATAGTTTCCGCCATATGTCAATAACTTTTTGAAAGTTTCCAAAAAAAATTTTTGTTTCGGGAAATCTCTCGAAAGCGGTTGACAGAAGCGGGATTTTGCGGTAAAATATAGGTAGAGAATAACAGAGACCCGGAGGACGTACATGAATCAGAAATTTCCGGAGGTACCGGAGAAAGACGCGAAGAAGAGACCGCCCGCGCAGCAGGCGGGAAGGGGACCGCAGGGGAGCCGCCGTCCGGTTGGCGAACGAAAGAGCGACGACATCCCGTCCGCACCGCAGCTGCGCCGCCGGGCAGAATCCCTTGCCGAGGAGGAGCGGCGTGCCGGCATTACAACCGTCCTGTTTTCGGTGACGGTTGCGGCGGTTGCGCTGTTCGTCTGCCTGTTGGTCGCGGTGCTGACGGTCCGGACCGCGCTGCCGTCGACCGACAAGCCCAAGCCCGGGCAGAGCGAAACGGACGGAAACGGCACAAGCATAACGCCGACAGACCCGGGGGAGATTATCTTTACGCCTGGCGAGGTGACCCTGCCGAAGAGCAGCTCCGCAACCAAGAGCATCAGCGGAATCGATTCACGCTATGCGGTCTTAGTGAACGCGGCAACAGGGGAGATTCTGGCGGGCAAGGACGCGGACGTGCGGTTTTCGCCTGCCTCGATGACCAAGGTGATGACGCTGTTGGTGGCGTGCGAGAAGCTGAAGACCGGCGATCTGACGCAGGACCTGACCAACACCGAGGAGCTGCACAACTACGTCCGCGCGGGAAAGTATCGCGGACTGACGGTTCATTGGGCAGATGTCGGGGACGGCGCCGACCTGCTGGAGCAGCTTTACGGCATTGGCGTGGTCTCGGCTGCGGATTGCGTGATGATGGTTGCAACCTACATCTGCCAAAAGGCAACGCCCGCCGAAAATGAGGCGGCGTTTGTGGAGCTGATGAACGCCGAGGTTGCAAAGATGGGGCTGCAGAACACCCATTTTGACAACCCGGTCGGTTACGAAAGCGAGAACAATTATTCCACGGCTGCGGATATGGCGGCGATTATGATGCGCGCGCTGCAGTGCGACCTGATCCGTCAGATTCTGTCAACGCCGTCGCGGGATTTCAGCGCCTTCGGGTATAACTCCAAGGGTGATTTTGTCCCGTCCTATAACTCGCATTTTTACAGCACGCTGTTCAACGTCAACGGCAGCGGGCGCATTGCCGCGTATGAGAAGAAGTACAACACCACATTCCGGCTCTCCTCGCTGGCGTTGGGCGGCGGAAAGACCGGCTCGCTTGGCTCCGGCTCCAACTACGTGTATTCGTTGGTCAGCTTCGCGACAAGCGCCGACAAGAGCAAGACTTACATCTGCGTGACCGGCGAGACCGCCACCGGCTCGGAGGTCATGAAGGACGCAAAAACGATTTACGACGGGTATAGTAACTGAAAAGAAAAGAACCGCCGCAGGTGCTCTCTCCTGCGGCGGTTTTGTCGTTGGATGCATATACTGTACCGAATGGATACCGGAAAGGAGAATGGATATGTTACTGACAAAGCCGTATGACGCGGCGCGCGCAGTGGAATATGCCCGCCGCTGGGCGCTTTTCCGCAACCCGCTGTTTGTCGATTTCACCGGGCGGGGCGGGAACTGCACCAATTTTGTTTCCCAATGCGTGCTTGCCG
>USMO01000152.1 GCA_900555785.1 uncultured Eubacteriales bacterium
CCTTTGCGGGCTTGTCCGTCCGGGCAGTTTCGGCGGCTGCCTTCCGGTCCTCCCCTGCCAGTTTCTCGCCGATTTCCTTCGGGACGAACAGCGGGCTGTCTGCCGGGGTCTCGTCGGTTGCATCCAGAATCGGCATAACCGGGACCGGGTTATCCTCATCGGTCAGGAGCGGGGAATCCCTGCGCACAACGGCTTTCGCAGTCGGTCTGCCGTTCGGATAGGTCACCGCACCGGGCGGCGGGGATGCCGGCTCCTCTTCGGGATTGTCGGTCCGTCTGCCGGAGGCGCGCTCGTGCTTCTTTTCCATGCGGTCCATAATCGGCGCGCTGTCCACCTCCTCGGTGTCCTCCTTTCGCCGCTGCGCCCGGGCGATGGTCACCTTTGCGCGGATGCGGGCGTAGAGATGCTGCGGGGTCATGCCGATGAAGAAGAAAAACGCCACCAGCAGGAGCAGCACCGTAATCAGGATTGCGCCGAAGATGTTCATGCGGGAGCAGAGGAAATACCCGATGCCGCCGCCGATAAACCCGCCGCCCTGCATTCTGGCGCCGGTCCGGAACAGCTCACCCACCGTCAGGTAGCGTTCGGTCTTCTCCAGTGCGCCCAGGCAGCAGGAATGAATGAATGTGGAAAGCAGGACCTGCAAAACCGTTACCGTTACGGCTTTTTCCACCAGCCGGTGGCGGTCCAGCAGCCGGCGCCACATCACGGCGAGGTAGCCCAGCAGGAACGGGAGCAGGAACCCGCCGCCGCCGAACAGCCCGAAAAAGGCAAAGCAGACGCCGTAGCCGACCGCGCCGACCGGATGGGTTGCAGGCGATTCGGCATTCTCTCCCGACACCAGGTTCAGAAACATGCAGACAAGCAGGAACACGGCAAACGCCAGCAAGAGGCAGGGCACTATGCGGTGTACCGGGCGTGCGGAGGGCGATTCCCGGAGGTTGATCGGCTCCTTTTTGCCCTTCTTTCCGCTTCCGGCGCCCGCTGCGTCTTTCGCGCGGGCATTGCCGGAGCTGTTCTTGCCACCGGACCGGTTGTTCCGGTTGCCGCTCCCCTGCCGCGATTGCCGGTTGCCGGTGGTGTTACCGGCGGTAGAGCGTGTCTCCCAACCGTCTCCGGGACCGGTGCGGCGGTCGTTCTCCTGCGGGGTGCCGTCCCATCTGCCGGTGTTCGGCGGCGCGTCGCGGTCATCCGGGGTATCCTCATCGAAGCCCGGCGTGTAGTCGTCTTTGTAATCGTCGTTCTGCATGAAACCCTTCCTTTCTCTATCATCCTGGGAAACCGGCTGACGCACGGTCCCGAAAAAAGCGTTAGATACTATTATTATAACATGAATCCCCCGCGATTGCAAGGTTTCCCGGGAAAGATTTCAAAAAATCGTGCAACGTATGCGAAAAAAGCAGGCCGGCAGCGCCGTCACAAGCGCAAGGAGGGCCTTCATCCACGCCCGGCACTTGACGTACACCCCCCGCCGAAGGGCTTGGGCGCGGTTGCCTGCTCCAGGCTCAGAAAGACCGTGCTCTTTCCGGATGCCCGGACACTTGCCCCCGGCAGGGTTTCCGATATGCCGCCGTAACAAGCGTTCCGTTTACAGCCGTCAGTTCCTGATGCCTGCCGGATTCCACGGCCACCTTGGCACCGTTCAATACATATTTTTAAGCAACGCCCAAAGTCATCCCGACACAAATTATAAATGTTTTGTGAAAAATGCAAACCGGCTCTTGACAGAAGACGGAATTTCCGTTATAATAAATAGGAGTATGATGGGTGGATAGTGCCTTTTATGCTGCAATTTATCATTATTCAGGGAGGTGTTTTATGGAATTTTACGTAGCACTCCCGCTCGGAATTGTGATCGGCGCGGCGGTTTACGCCATTGTGTCGCTGATCCTTCGTTCAATCCGTCGAAAGAATGGCAAGCAAAAGATTGAGGATGCCGAGCAGGAAGCAAAACAGATTCTTGCTGCTGCCGCCAGAGATGCGGAAAGCAAGAAAAAGGATATGGTTCTCGGCGCGAAGGAGGAGATTCTCCAGTTGCGCAACGATGCGGAGCGCGAGCTCAAGGACCGCCGCACGGAGGTCACACGCATGGAGCGGCGCCTGACGCAGAAGGAGGAGAATCTGGACCGCAAGACCGAGCAGCTGGAGCGCAAAAACGACCAGCTGGATGCGAAACTGCGGGAAAATGACGCACTGCGCGAGCAGATTCAGAGTGTGATGGATCAGCATCTGAAGCGGCTGGAGGAAATTTCGGGCTACACTGCCGAAGAAGCCAAAAACGAGCTGCTGAACCGGATGGAATCCGAAACGCGTCACGAAATGGCGCAGAAGCTCGACGAGTTGGAAACGGAGTTTAAGGAAGAGGCAGACACGAAGGCGCGGAACATTCTGACGCTTGCGATTCAGCGCTGCGCTGCCGATCACGTTGCGGAGTCGACCATTTCGGTGGTCAATCTGCCGAACGACGAAATGAAGGGACGCATCATCGGTCGCGAGGGGCGGAACATTCAGAAGCTGGAAACGCTGACGGGTGTGGAGCTGATCATTGACGACACGCCGGAGGCAATCACGATTTCCGGCTTTGACCCGGTCCGGCGCGAAATTGCGCGTCTGACGCTGGAGAAGCTGATTTCCGACGGGCGCATTCACCCGGCGAAAATCGAAGAGATGGTGGAAAAGTCGCGCAAGGAAGTGGACGCGGTCATCAAACAGGCTGGCGAGCGCGCAACGTTTGAGACCGGGGTACACGGGCTGCATCCGGAGCTGGTCAAGCTGCTGGGTCGGCTGCGGTACCGCACGAGTTACGGTCAGAACGTGCTGAAACATTCGATTGAGGTATCCTGGATTGCGGGCATGATGGCAGAGGAGTTGGGTCTGAACGGCACGGTTGCGCGCCGCGCGGGTCTTCTGCACGACATTGGCAAGGCGTTCCCGCAGGACATGGAAGGTTCGCACGTAGAGCTGGGTGTTGCGGCAGCGAAGAAGTACAAAGAGAGCCCGGAAATCGTTCACGCGATCGAGGCGCACCACGGCGATGTAGAACCGCAGACGCCGATTGCGGTCCTGATTCAGGCTGCCGATGCGGTTTCTGCCGCGCGTCCCGGCGCTCGTCGCGAGGACATGGAGAACTACATCAAGCGGCTTGAAAAGCTGGAAGAGATTGCGACCAGCTTTGCCGGGGTTGACAAGGCATTCGCAATTCAGGCGGGCAGAGAGATCCGCGTGATGGTGAAGCCTGAAGTGATTGGCGACGAAAACATGAAGCTGATTGCGCACGACATGGCAAAGAAGATTGAGGACGAGTGCAAGTATCCCGGTCAGATCAAGATCAACCTCATTCGCGAGACCCGCGCGGTCGATTACGCGAAGTGATGGGGTGAGTGGGAAAGACCTTGGAGGGAGAAGGGACCCCCTTTCGGGTGGGGTCCCTTCTCCCTCCAAACCTTCCTCATCCTCCCCGAACTTTCCTCAGCCGGGGTTTGTTTTACAGTGCTTTTGAATTTTCCGTGCTGCGTAACGAAACGCGGTGCGGTGGAGGAACGAGGCACAAACCCCGGCTGAGGAAAGTTTTAGGTCTGTCTGGGTAGGTTGAATTTTTATAAAAAGAGCGGCTATCGCACACCACAGGTGGGCAGTAGCCGCTCTTTTTGCCCTCCGGGCAAAAAGAGCGGTTGATTGGTTGTAAGAGGGAGGACATTACGCGATGGCTGCTTTACGCTGCGCATGACTTTATCCTTCTCAGTTAAGGCATCACCGCGCAATTGCACCATCAGAATTGCGCGGTGATGCCTTAACTGACGCTTTTGGAGTTGGACGGCAAGGGCGCACAGTCCCCTTTTTCGGCAAGCGCCAACACCTCAACTATCACCGGTCCTCAAAGCGCCCGCCGGGCGAAGCGAGGGCGCCGCCCCGAGGGCTTCCCTCCCCTACTTCCCGCCGGACAAGAGCGACTCCATCGTGGCGGCGAGGGGGACGATGGCAAGCGAGGGCGCGGAAAAATGCGGGAAACCGGCGACACGGGCAAACTCGGAAATCTTGCCCTCGCGCGCATCCGGGGAAACGGCAATGGCGGGCGTCCCGACTGAGTCCGCAAACAAAAGCGCATGCAGACGCATCGAAACCAGTAGCTCCGCGCCGCGGAAAAGCGCA
>USMO01000153.1 GCA_900555785.1 uncultured Eubacteriales bacterium
ACCCCTCCCATTTCCGCGCCCTTCACCTCGCCCCTTTTCTATAAGCCAGGGGAGAGATGCCGTTGCAATGGCGCTGGAAGACGCAGCAGAAGTAGTTCGGGTTGGAGAAGCCGAGCATTTCGGAAATTTCATGGATGGACAGCTCCGGGCGCTCCAGCAGGTTTTTGGCGCAGCGGATACGATAGTGATTGAGATACTGGATCGGCGGTTTGCCTGTCTCTTTTTTGAATATTTTGTTCATGTACCGCGTGGAGAGGTGGACCAGGCCGGCAAGCTCCGCTTCGCTGCGGATGGTGGCGTAATTGTCATGGATGTAGGCGCGGATTTTGCGGACGTAGGCAGAATCCGAGCGCGGGGCTTTCTCCTTGGTTGCCGCGTGCAGCGCGAACAGCCGGCACAGCCCGGAGAGCATATAGTAATGGTCGTTCTGCCCGATGTAGTTGGAACTGGTGAGCAGTTCGGCAAAAATGCTCTGCGCCTGATGCATATAGGGACAGGGCAGGACGGTTGGAACCTTCGGAAACCCGGCGTAGGCGAGCCAATCCGGGGCGGTCTGTCCGTCAAACATGATCCAATATTGCTCCCATGCGGGTGCGGACTCGTTGTCGGAGACGGCGTAAAACTGCACGGTGTCGGGCGTTTCGATGAAAACGCAGGGTCCTGTGACCGGCTGCCCGAAATAGAGCCCTTCACCGCTGACAACGTAGTGCAGGACCCAGACGTTGCGGCACAGGGGCTTGGATTCGTAGCCGTGCGGCGGGGTGGAATGTCCGATCTCCACCACATGCGGGGCGTTTTTTCCGTGATGTTCCGACATGAAGATGTCCGTATTGTTTCCGACATAGTGGGCTTTATACATGGTTCTGTCCTCCTGTCCTGAGTGTTCGAGCCGTTCGCGCGGAACGGTCAGAGGTCCTCTCTATTATACCGCACGGCATGCGTTTTGTCAAGAACAGGACCGAAAAAAGAAGATTTGAGCGCAAAATTAGCATTTACTTTTGTTCGTGCATATGTTACAATGATGGGGAGCCAGACGAAAGGAAAAACAGGAGTTTGACATGAAAAAAATCAGATTTATCTTGATCGGAGCCGGAGACCGGGGAACGACCTATGCAGATCTCGGGGCGCAGAATTGTCCGGAATTTGAATTGGTCGGCGTAGCGGACCCGGATCCCGAACGGCGAACCTACATCCAGCGGAGCTTTTCGCTGCCGGATGACGCCTGCTTCACGACCTGGGAGGAGATTCTCGCCAGACCGAAATTTGCAGACGCGGCGATTATTGCCACGCAGGACCGGCTGCATTTTGCGCCCGCAATGCGAGCGATTGAACTCGGGTATCATCTGCTGTTGGAAAAGCCGGTTGCGCCGACCCCGATGGAATGCCTGCAGATTGCGGACGCGGCAAAGCAGCACGGCGTGCGGGTGGTGGTCTGCCATGTGCTGCACTTCACGCCGTTTTTCCGGCTGCTCAAGCAGCTGGTGGACGAGGGACGGGTTGGAAAGATCATCAACATTGTGCATGTGGAGTGTGTCGGGAACGTGCACCAGAGCCACAGCTATGTGCGCGGGGACTGGCACCGGTCCGAGGACAGCACGCCGATGATTCTGGCGAAAAGCTGCCATGACCTGGACATTGTGCAATGGCTGTTGGGCGAGCGCTGCGTGCGGCTGCAGAGCTTTGGCGGGCTTTCCTATTTCCGGCGGGAGAACATGCCGGACGGCGCGCCCGAATTTTGCGCACAGGGCTGCCCGGTGGAGACGGATTGCCCCTACAGCGCCCTGAAGATTTACCGCGACCGCAAATTTCCGGCGTTTGTCAAAACTGCGACCAAAAAGCACGACCCGACCGACGCCGACATCGAATACGCCATTACGAAGACCGATTACGGCAGATGCGTGTTCCGTTGCGATAACGACGTGGTGGACCACCAGGTGGTGGATTTGGAATACGAGGACGGCGCAACGGTCTCCTTTACGATGAGCGCCTTCAACCGCGGCGGCAGAAAGGTCCGCATCATGGGGACCAAGGGCGAAATCTATGCGCAGATGTCGGACGATTTCGTGACGCTGTTTGATTTTGCAACGCGGAAAGAAACGAAGATCAGCATCGCCGACGCAGTGAAGGACGAAAGCATTCGCGGCGGTCACGGCGGCGGGGATCGCGGCATTATCCGCAGCTTTTGCCGGTATCTGGCGGGGACCTACGAGGGCAATTCGATTACGGATATTGCAACTTCGGTGGAAAACCATCTGGTCGCCTTTGCGGCAGAGGCTTCGCGCCTTGGCGGCAATGTGGTGGACCTGCAGGCATATGAAGCCGAACTGCGCCAAAATGCGCATCAGGCGTAAAAAACGAAGAAACAGGCGTAAAATTGATATTGATATTGCCGGAGTTCGCTGCTATAATAATGGTAGAAAGGGGCGGAAAACCCGAAAAACTTGTTTATCCGGATGGAACACGGCACAAAAAAGCCTGCTGCATCGGTCAATCTGCCGAAACGGCGGCTGCAGCGGCACGAAACGTAAAAAGCACAGAAAACGGCAGCAAGAGCGGAGTTCCGCTCTCAAAAAATAGAGATCATGGAGGAAACCAGAGTGAAACAGGCAACAAGGGGTGTTTTGGCGGTCCTGCTGGCGGCGGTGATGCTGTTGGTCGGCTGCACAAAACCGGGAAATCAGGGCACCGAATCCGGCACCAAGCAGGAAACCGACCCGAATGTGACAGAGGACGATCTGTACGCCGATCTGCCGCAGCACAAGTTTGACAACCAAAGCTTTGTCATCCTGAACAACATCAGCGACTATGCGATTACAACGATGGTGCCGGACGATCTGTCCAGTGCCATCAACAGCGCAATCTACTCCCGCAACGAGTACGTCAAGCAGGAGCTGGAAATCGACCTGAAGGTCAAGGAGCTGCCGTATGCCGAGAACAAGGAACTGATGGACCGGCTGGTGACCTCGGACCTTGGCGGGGAGAACGAATACGACATTTGCTACAACGAATCGTGGGCGCAGGCGATCCTGGCGCAGCGCGGCGTTTACAAGTCGGTCAATACCTACTCCTCTTACCTCAATTTCGACAAGCCCTGGTGGTACAGCTCGGCAATGGAGGAGCTGTCGGTGTTCGACAACCTCTTCTATGTGGTTGGTGACATGCAGCTGATGTGGTATGAATCCATCTGGTGCCTTGCCTTCAACACCAACGTGCTGGCGGGGTATGGAATTGCATCGCCGTATACCGACGTGGAGAACAACACCTGGACCTTTGAGCGGATGCACGAGATTGCAAGCATGACGCATGTGGACGGCGCGGCACCGAACCATTACGGTGTTGCCTCGCACATTGCGTTTGCCTCGGCGATGCTGAGCGCGGCGAACATCCGCATCTGCCAGCAGGACGAGGAGGAAGGGCTGGTCCTGGGTGACCTCGGCACGCGTTTCTCCGATGTCTACAGCACCATCATGCGCGATTTCTTTGCCGACAACGGCAACGACCGCGAGAACTATATCCGGACCTCGTATGATTCCGAAAGCTATACCTCCGGCAAGTTTGCCACCAAGGACACCCAGTGGGTCTTTGAGGAGGGGCGCGCAACCTTCCTGGGCGGCACCATCGGCGATATGCGGCTGTATGTTGCAGGCAAGGCGGTTCCTTACGGAATTGTGCCGCTGCCGAAATACGATGCGGACCAGGCGCAGTTTGTCAGCTATGTGTACGAGGCCGGCGCACTCTGCGGCGTTCCCTACAATCTGGGCAGCGAGGAACGACTGGAGCGGGTTTGCACCGTGATGGAGTGGCTCTGCGCAATCTCCTATCAGGTGGTGAAGCCGGAATACTACAACGTCATCCTGCAGGGCAAGATTGCCAATGACCCGACTGCGGCGCGGATGCTGGACATCGTGCTGGGTCTGACCGACCAAGGCATTACCCGCCTGGAGCTGGACAACATTTTCCGTCTGGGGACCGCTTCGATCATCCAGAGAAGAATATCCGACAACAAGAATGCGGTAACCGGTATCCGGAGCAACCTGCCGCTGATCAACAGCAACCTTTCCAAGGTCATTGAGACGTTCCGTTCCGTGACCGAGCCGACGACCTGACGGAGGC
>USMO01000154.1 GCA_900555785.1 uncultured Eubacteriales bacterium
GGTGTTCAGCCGCCGTCCGCTCGATCACTTCCAAAGCCTCCGGCGCTTTCGCGCTGGTTACCACAGGGCAGCCGTCCTTGATGATGCCGGCTTTTTCGGCGGCAATCGCCTGGAGGGTGTTCCCCAGCAGGGCGGTATGGTCAAAGCCGATGCCGGTAATGACCGACAGCAGCGGCTGTTCAATGACATTGGTGGGGTCCAGCCTGCCGCCAAGCCCCACCTCCAGCACAACCAGGTCGACCTTTTCGCGCCGGAAATATTCAAACGCAATGGCGGTAATCAGCTCAAATTCGGTTGGCGGGGTGTCCAGCTTTTCGGCAGCGGCGCGGACGGTTTCGGTAATCTCAGTCAACGACCGGGGCGGGATGTTCTCGCCGTCAACGCGAATGCGCTCCGCGAAATCCTTTACATAGGGGGAGGTGTAAAGCCCGACGCGGTAGCCGGCAGCGCGCAGAATGGCATCCGACATGGCGCAGAAGCTGCCTTTGCCGTTGGTGCCGGCAACGTGCAGGCAGCGGTAAGCGTTTTGCGGATTGCCGAGCGCGGCGAGCAGCGCTCGGGTGTGGTCAAGACCGGGATGATTGCCGAGGGTATGCATGGAGTGGATATACTGCAGGGCTTCTTCGTTGGTCATGAAAGGTTCCTCTTTGACATCAGTTTTTGGATGCGGGGGAGCAGGAAACGGACGCACAGCGAGGTCACGGCGGCGCGCAGGGCGCAACTTGCCAGCCGGATCGGCAGCAGGACCGTGACGGCTTTGACGCTGTAATGGTAGAACCATGCGTCAAAATAGATAACGGCAGTTGTGGTCAGGGTAAAGATGAGTTCGGCGGCGACCGTCAGCAGGGCAAGCGACAGGGCGCGCTTTGCGGGGTTCCGCACGTATTTCCGGATGGGCAATGCGCCAATGCCTGCGATGAGCGCGAACAGGATCGTCGGCAGCATCCAGATGACGGTGGTCGGTCCCACGCCGTAAAGGACGACCTGCTTGATAAACGCGCTGACGGCAGCAACGGTAACCGCGTCCGCAGGTCCGAACAGGAAGGCGGCGAACAGGATGGGCAGCGAGGTCAGCGAGATTTCCAGGGTGTTGCCGACCGGGATGGTGAGATACAGCCCCAGAACAACGGTCAGGGCAGCGAACAGGGCATCGAGGGTCAGACGGACTGTGGCGCGACGGGAACGGTTTGCCGGTTTCATAAAAAATTCCTCCTTTTCCACCCATATGGCGAAAGGAGGGTGTCCGGGGCAATCCGGAAACCTTGCGCCGTATGAAGCGGGATGCAAAGCACAAACCGCAAGACCCCGGGGAAAGCGGACGCCTTTTGGTGACGTTCCGGTTTCCTTGCTCCGTGTCTGTTTCGTCCGCCCGACAACTCCCCGTTCGGCCGGCACTTCGGCTTTCGCCAACGCCTGTGCTTTTACTCTTCACAGATTTTTGTACAGTTTATATTATACCCGGACTTGCAAGAAAAGTCAATCCGCTTTTTGCATATCATTTTTCCCTCTCCCCCACGCTCTTTTGTGGATATTTTTGCAGAGAGGGATTCGGTCAGTTTGGAATTTTATAAAAAGAGCGGCTATTGCCCACCTATGGCGTGCGACGGCCGCTCTTTTTATAAAGTTTGAATCACTTATGGGGCAATCCCTGAATCCCGACCGCCGAATTTGCAATCTTCCCCCATTCCTCCCCGCGGTCTCCGAATTTTTCCACAAAAATCCTTGACGGATTGCAAAAAATCTGGTATGATAATAGATAAATGAAAAAATCGGGGAGGTCCCGTAACCTTTCATGGCATTTGCCGACTGTACGAATGACGGCAACAGGTCTGGGTCAGCCGACCCCTGCGGGTGCGCGAACGGAAGGTCGTGCAGCAGGAAACGACCGCTGCCGGGTCCCCGACAACCTGACACCGGACGCTACAGCAACGGAAACATCACCTTTGGCACGGTGTACGGTCACAATCCCGAACGAATGCCGGACATGGCGTTCCAAAACTCTGCTCGCCGGTCTTGCCGGCAGAGAAACGAAAGGAGTTACCCAATGAACAACACGAAAAAACGGTTTTTGAAGGTCTTTCTGCCGCTGCTGTTGGCGCTGACAACCATTGCTGCGGCGCTGGCTGGCTGCGGTTCCTCCGGCAACGGCTATAACAAGGCAATGCCGGACGCAGCTGACCTGTATTACTCCAACAAGATGAACGTGCAAGCCAACAAGGCGGGCACCGCAGAATCGAACGGGACGAGCGACGACAAGTTCGTTGAAAACCCGTTTATCGATACCTCCCGGCAGAATATCTCCACCTTCTCGGCAGACGTTGACACGGCGTCCTACGCCTTCTTCCGCAAGACGGTGACCGGTTGGCAGAGCCAGAAGGCAAACACGCAAACCATTCTGTCGGCGCTGAAGAAGAACGCGGCGGCCTTCCGCACCGAGGAGTTCCTCAACTATTTCCGCTACGACGCAAGCGCGCCGGGCGAGGACCGGCTCTTCGGCACGACGGTCGGTATTCTGCCCTGCCCCTGGAATGAGAAGAACCGGCTGCTGCGGCTGACGCTGCAGGCACCCGCAACAACGCCCTCCGGCGGCAACAATCTGGTCTTCCTCATCGACGTTTCGGGGTCGATGTCCAGCTCCGACAAACTGCCGCTCCTGAAAAAGGCGTTTTCCTACCTGGTGGAGCAGCTGACCGACCGCGACCGGGTGTCGATTGTGACCTACTCCGGCAAGGAGGAGGTGCTGCTGCGGGGATGCTCCGGCAGCGACAAGCAGACGATTCTGAATGCGGTGAACAGCCTGGAGGCGCACGGCGCGACCAACGGAGAAGAGGGCTTGAAGAAGGCTTACGAGATTGCTGCGGACTGGCGCATTGCGGACGGAAACAACCGCATCATCATGGCGTCGGACGGGGATCTGAATGTCGGCATTTCCTCTGCCAGTGAGCTGAAGGCATTTGTAGAGGGCAAGCGCGACGAAGGAATTTTCCTGTCGGTGCTCGGTTTCGGGACCGGCAACTATCGCGACCGGAACATGGAAGCGCTGGCTGACAACGGCAACGGGGTCTACTACTATATCGACGGCGAGAGCGAGGCGCAGAAAGTATTCGGCACCGACCTGATTTCGACACTCTACACGGTTGCAAAGGATGTCAAACTGCAGCTGGTGTTTGACCCGGCGTATATTTCCGCTTACCGGCAGATCGGGTACGAGAACCGTCAGCTTGCGGAGTCGGATTTCACGGACGACACGAAAGATGCCGGCGAAGTTGGTGCGGGGCACCAGGTGACGGTTTTCTACGAGTTGGTCCTGACCGAAGAGGCAGAGAAGCCGGACGCGCCTGCGGATGCTGCCTGGATGACGCTGAAAATCCGCTATAAGGACGCGGACGCGCTGACATCGAAGGCAGACCCGGACCTTTTGATCGGTGCTGCGAACCGCGTCAAGCCGGACCCCGACACGGAGTTTATGGTTTGCGTAATCGAGCTGACGATGCTCCTGCACGACAGCGCGTATCTCCCCGATGACATCACCTATGCCTCTCTCTACGCCGAGCTTTCCAGTCTTGATCTCTCCTCCTACGCCGACCGCGCCGAATTTCGTGAACTGGTAAAAACACTCGCGGGGTGAGAAAGATCGGGGGAAGATGGCTCTACGCGGAAATCGGAGCGGAACCTCGAGATTTCCTGCCTTTGCTTCGCTCGGCGGAATGCGGCGTTAAGGCTCTACCGATATAGCCGCAAGTGGCAGACGGGATCTCCGATACTCAGAGGCAATACCGTCATTTACGGACTGAGACGGATAAAATCATGCGCAGCGCAAAGCAACAATCGCGTAATGCCTGTCCCCCTACAACCGACCGACAGTGAATTTTTGCCCGGCGGGCAAAAAAGAGCGGCTACCGCCCACCAAACGTGTGCGACAGCCGCTCTTTTTATAAAAATTCAACCTACCCAGACAGCCCCAAAACTTTCCTCAGCCGGGGTTTGTCCCACGCCCGGCAACCGCACCGCGTCTTGTTACGCAGCACGGAAGCAACAGAAGCACTGTAAACAAACCCCGGCTGAGGAAAGTTCGGGGAGGATGAGGGAGGTTTGGAGGGAGA
>USMO01000155.1 GCA_900555785.1 uncultured Eubacteriales bacterium
CTTCCTGGTTGCGGCAGAGGTTCCGAACCCGCCGGCACCGCCTGTTTCGAGCGAGGAACCGACCGAAGGACCGACCGACGCTCCCACCGGCGAGAAGCCCACGACCCCGACCAAGCCGAACGCCCCCGAAACCCCGACCAAGCCTTCCTCGTCCGAGACCACCGGTGCCGACAAGCCTGCGGACACCACCGGTGCATCCGAGGACAGCAAGTCTGCCGGTTGCTCGAGCAGCCTTGGCGTCGCATCGGTCGCGCTGATCGGTCTGGCTGCGGCAGGTGCCGGTCTGATTGCGAGAAAAAAGAAGAGAGACTGAGTGACCCGGCTGCCGCTTGAGAGGGGCGATACCGCACAGCCCGCGGAAAGCCCCGATGGCGGCAGCCATCCTGATTTCGGAGGAAATATGAGAAAATTCAAAGCAGACCTGCGCCGAATGGCACTCGGCATGACCGTTGGCATGCTGCTGCTTCAGAGTGCCGGAACCCTGGCGGCGGGAGCGGCTGCCGAAAGCCCCGAGGCAACTGCCTCCGACGGCTTTTATCACGGAGAAAAGCAGTACAGCGACATCTGGACGCCTTCGTCCGACGACAGCAAGTACGCCAATCACCGCATCCCCGGCATTGTGGTCACCAAAAAGGATACGGTCATCATTTACTGCGAGGCGCGCACCGGCGACACCAGCAAGTCGCTCGTGCAGCACGGCGACTGGTGCCTGATGGACATCTACATCCAGCGCTCGACCGACGGCGGCGAAACCTTCGGTGACCCGATTTACATCGCAAAGGGAAATGACGAGACCGCAACCGTTAACAACCCTGTTATGATCGTCGGAAACGACAACACCCTGCATATGCTCTACTGCAAAAACTACACCGTTCGCGGCGGCGGGCTTTGGTACCGTAAGAGCACCGATGACGGCTTGACCTGGACCCCGGAGCGGGAGATTTCCCAGTTTGCGGAATCGGTGCCGCACGACACCTTTGCGTTCGGTCCCACCCATGGCATCTGCACTGCGGACGGCAGGCTGTTTGCGCCGGTGTGGCTGGTGAAAAAAGGAACCGGACGGGACGGAAAGGACACCTCGCACGGTCCCTCCAAGGCATATACCTTCTACAGCCTGGACAACGGCGAAACCTGGGCGCTGAGCGAAGCTGCATCCGGCAACGCGAGCGAAACCAATGTTACGGAGCTTTCGGACGGAAAGATTCTGCTCAACTCCCGTTCGGTCCCGCGCAAGGTGACCACCAGCCCCAACGGCATTGACCGCTGGACCGCAACCTATGCGGACGAACAGCTGCCTGACCCCGGCTGCTGTGCAGGCCTTACGTCGGTCAACCTGCCCGGACTTCCGTATGCGCATCTGTTTACCAACTGCGCAAGCCTGACCGACCGCGACCACCTGACCCTGCGCGTCAGCTTTGACGACTGCGTGACCTGGGAAAAATCGGTCGTGATTTCCGAGCTGAGCGGCGGCTACAGCGACGTTGCCGTTGACAGCCGGGGCTGCATCTATGTCCTTTATGAGCTGTCCTTCGGCAAGCGCGTGAAGCTGGCAAGGCTGAGCTTTTACGATGCTTTCTGCAAGGATCTGGGCGGGATGGAGGAAAAGACCGCATTCGGGTTTGACGATGTGGCAGACGAGGCGCTGGTGAAGAGCGCCGTGAACCTGTCCGCAACCGTTGCAAACGGCGTGCTGTCGCTTGCCAGCACCGACACCAAACGGAACATCGCGGTTCTGGATCTCACATCGCAGACGCGGCTGCTGAACCTGTCCGATTTTGAGCGTGTGGAGCTGCGGATGTCGGTCAGCGCCGCCGGAGGAGAGCCGTTCTCGCTCGGCGTCGGGCTGACGGGCGGCAGAGTGCTGGAATCGTCCGGCGAGAAAATGCTGTATGCAACCGTCCCGAATGACGGAGAGATGCACACGGTCCTGCTGGATGTCAGCGCCCTGCGCGGCATGCTCCGGAGCCTGCGGCTGGAGCTTTACAGCGAAACGCTCACCAGCGAAATCGGCGACTGCGTGAAGGTCGATTCCATCCGGTTCCTGCGCGCAGGCGAGCCTGCAACCGGAACGGAAGCCGCCCCGGACACCGCCGCGCCCGAACCGGGCAAGACCTCCGGCTGCGGCAGCGCACTGTCTGCTTGCCCGGCGCTTGCCTGCGCAGCATTGACCGCCGGCGCGTGGCTGCTGCTCCGCCGTAAAAAACGCAACTGAAAAAAGAGGATTTCTATCATGAATATCAAAATGACCGGCATTATCCCCGCCCTGCTGACCCCGTTTGACGGGGCGGGGCGCGTCAACACCGGCGCGCTGGAAAAGCTGATTGACTGGAACATCGGCAAGGGCGTGAACGGGTTCTATGTCGGAGGCAGCACCGCCGAGGCGTTCCTGCTCTCCGAGGAGGAGCGGAACACGGTCTACGAGACCGCCGCAAAAGCAGCAGCCGGGCGCGTCCCGCTGATTGCGCACGTCGGCTGCATCTCAACTGACCAGGCAATCCGCTTTGCCAAGACCGCCGAGCGGCTGGGCTACAGCGCCATCTCCGCAATTGCGCCGTTCTACTATAAGTTCTCCTTCGAGCAGATCAAGCGCTACTATTTCGACATTGCCGGCGCGGTGAACCTGCCGATGATCATCTACAATTTTCCGAACTTCTCGGGCGTCAACCTGACGGTCGAGCAGGTGTCGGAGTTCTTCGCCGATGACCGCTTCATCGGCATCAAGCACACCTCCAACGACTTTTTCTCGCTCGAGCAGTTTAAGACCCGGTTTCCGGAAAAGCTGGTCTTCAACGGCTTTGACGAGATGCTGCTCGCCGGGCTTTCGATGGGCGCGGACGGCGGCATCGGGAGTACGTATAACTTCATGGCAGAAAAGTATCTGGCGCTCTACCGGCACTTCCGCGAGGGGCGGCTGGAGGAGGCGCAGGTGCTGCAGCAGGAGTGCAACCGCATCATCAAGGCGCTGTGCCGGGTCGGCGTAATGGAAGGGGAAAAGGAAGTTCTGTGCCAGCTCGGCTTCGATTTCGGCGGCGCGCGCAGACCGTTCTCGGCTCTCACTGATGACCAGAAGGCATTTTTGAAGACGGAAATTACCGATACCCTGTAAGGAGGCTGACATGGAAACAATGGAACTTTATCGCTCGGACGAGGCGTATTTTCGCTATCGGATTCCCGGCATGCTCGTCACGGACAGCGGCGTTCTGCTGACCGTCTGCGAGGCAAGAAAGGAGCAGAGCGACTGGAGCATGATGGATATTCTGCTGCGGCGCTCGACCGACGGCGGCAAGACCTTTGAGGATCCCATCCCGCTGGCGCGCGGGACCGAGGCGCACCCGACCGTCAACAATCCGGTCCTGATGCAGGACCGCAAGGGGCGGATTCACCTGCTGTACTGCGAGGATTACGCGGTCATGGGCGGGCGCGTGCTGCACCGCATCAGCGAGGATGACGGCTTGACCTGGAGCGACTGCCGCGACATCACCGCCTCGACCGCGCCGACGATGCGCAACGCTTATGCGCACGGTCCGGGGCACGGCATCCGGACCCGGAACGGGGAGATGGTGGTACCGTTCTGGCGAATCCCGAAGCGGTACGATTCTCCGGTTCGTTCGCACGGACCGAGCGAAATCGGAACGCTTTGGAGCGACGATGACGGCGAGACCTGGAACATCGGCGCGGTTCTGCGGTCCCAGGACGGGCTGATGACTCCGAACGAGACCGAGATTGCCGAGCTGGAGGACGGGCGGGTCTATCTCAACACCCGCCTCGGCGCCGGGCTGACGTATCGCGGCAGAGCCTGGAGCCAGGACGGTCACAGCTTCTGGGAGCGCTTTGAGCCGGATTATGCGCTGCATGACCCGCAATGCTTTGGCGCAACGGTCTCCTGCCGGATGTCGGACGGGCGGTTCTGGCTGTTCTTCGCCAACTGCGAAAGTAAGGCAGGGCGCAAGAATGTGGTTCTCAAGGGCAGCCTGAACAGCGGCGAGACCTGGTGCCTGCGGCGTGTGCTGGACGCAGACCGCGGCGGCTATGTTGAGCTTGCCGCCGAC
>USMO01000156.1 GCA_900555785.1 uncultured Eubacteriales bacterium
CCTGGGCAATGGGCAGCGCAATGGCGCAGCCTACGCCGCCGCCGACGACGCAGACGTCTGCCTGATGGACTACGGTCTCCAGTTGATTTGCCATGTTATGCCTCCTTGGCTGTTGTAGTAGCACCAGTATACCATAAAGAAAAAGATAAAGATACAGTATTTCTGCCATGATTTTTAAGATTCTTGACATTTTGACGGTTTTGTGCTATAATGAGGAAAACCGGAAGGAAAGGAAGCCCCATGCAAGCCTATATCGCACGCCATTTTGCGGACGGCGAATTTACGCGGGCAGAAACGCGCAATACCGTTTGCTACCAAAACCGGATGGGCTGGACGGATTGGTTCGTGACCGACCGGCTACTGTTTTCGCACCGCGTGACCGCCTACACGCACGAGACTTTCCGCGAGACCTTTCATGACCACACCTATTACGAGCTGAACATCTGCCGCGCGGGAGAGGTCTGCTTTTTTGCAGGGGACCGGACCGTCAGCCTCCGGCAGGGGCTGGTCTACCTGCTGCGCCCGAACACGGTCCACACCGGAAAGCTGCTCGCGCCGTCGGTCTATGACCGGTACATCCTCTATTTCACGCCCGATGCGTTCGCGTTCCTCACCGGCTTTCGCCCGCTGCTGCACTTCACCGAGGAGCAGCCAACCTTTTTCGGGCTGCTGGACGTGCGGGGAACTGGGCAGTTGTTCGCGCTACTGGAGCAGATTGAGCAGGAACTGCAGGCAGACACCCCCTGCAGCAATGCGCTGGCGCTGGCAGACATCCTGCGTCTGTTTGCGGTCATCACCGGCAGCTTTGACCGCGCAGCCCCGCAGTATACCGAGGTCCCCGAGCGGATCCGGCAGATTCGGGCATACATCGACGGGAACTTTCAGACCCTTGAGACCGTCGGGGACATTGCGGCGCATTTTTCCTATTCCAAGGAGTACATCACCCGCCTGTTTACGAAGTATTACAACGGGCACATTTACAATTACCTGACGCGAAAAAAGATCTCTTACGGCATCACGCTGCTGGAGGCGGGCTACTCCATCACCGATGCCTGCTATCGCTCCGGATTCGGCAACATGACCTCCTTTCTCCGCTGTTTCCGCGAGGCAACCGGAACTACGCCGTCGAAATACCTGTCCGGGTTGCGGATTGACAGCAGCAGATATATAGAATGAGAACTGTTTTTATTCCTGATAAGGGTGCGAAAACGGGGACGTGAAATCGGTAATTCCATCCTGTTGTATGTTCCGCTGATATAGCTGTCATGCATGCACCGCATAGCTGCCCCGCAAAAGTGTTTCGCGACGGTCAAAAAGATGAATTTTCTGTAACCTTTTGAAAATACCCTTGAAAAACAGCGCAGAAACGTGTAAAATATATACTGGGTGACGATTGGAATGCAGAAAACCGTCCCTGATTGACAATGTTTTAACAAATTCAAGATATAAAGGAGAACCAACCATGACAAGCAACATGACGAACAATAAGCACGTTCTGGATTGGATTCAGTCGATGGCGGACATGGTCCAGCCGAAGGACATCGTCTGGATCGACGGCGGCGAAGAGCAGGCTGAGGGCCTGCGCCGCGAGGCTTGCTCGACCGGCGAACTGATCAAGCTGAACGAGGAAAAGTATCCGAACTGCTACCTGCACCGCACCGCTGTCAACGACGTGGCGCGCGTGGAGGGCAGAACCTTCATCTGCACCCGCAAGAAGGAGGATGCCGGCAACATCAACAACTGGATGGATCCCCAGGAGTGCTATGCAAAGCTGACCAAGCTGTACACCGGCTCCTACAAGGGCAAGACGATGTATGTCATTCCGTATTCCATGGGCATCGTCGGCTCCGAGTTCGGCAAGATCGGCATTGAGCTGACCGACTCGATTTACGTTGTGCTGAACATGCTCATCATGACCCGTGTCGGCAAGAACGTCTTGGACGCGCTGGGCGACAGCGCAGACTTCGTCAAGGGTCTGCACGCAACTGCGGACTGCAGCGAAGAGAACCGTTATATCTGCCACTTCCCGGAGGACAACACCATCTGGTCGGTCAACTCGGCTTACGGTGGAAACGTCCTGCTTGGCAAGAAGTGCTTCGCGCTCCGCATTGCATCTTACCTCGGCAGAAAAGAAGGCTGGATGGCTGAGCACATGCTGATTCTCGGCATTGAGAATCCGAAGGGCGAAGTCAAGTACGTGACGGCAGCGTTCCCGTCTGCCTGCGGCAAGACCAACCTGGCAATGCTCATCCCGCCGGAAGTTTACCGCAAGAAGGGCTACAAGGCATGGACGGTCGGCGACGACATTGCATGGCTGCGTGTCGGCGAGGACGGCAGACTCTATGCGGTCAACCCGGAGAACGGCTTCTTCGGCGTGGCTCCCGGAACAAACGAGCACTCCAACTACAACGCGCTGATGACCACGCGCAAGAACTGCATCTTCACCAACGTTGGCCACAACCTGGATGACAACACGGTTTGGTGGGAAGGCATGAACGATCAGCCCCCGCACAACGCCATCAACTGGAAGGGCGAGAAGTGGGATTACACGAAGTACGACAAGGCAGACAAGATCAACACCTCCTGCGCGCATCCGAACTCCCGGTTTACGGCTATGGCAACCAACTGCCCGTGCCTGTCCTCCGAGTTCAACAACCCGAAGGGTGTGCCGGTGACGGCGATTATCTTCGGCGGCAGACGTGCGAAGACCGCTCCGCTGGTGTACGAATCGAGAAGCTGGCAGCACGGTGCGTTTGTCGGCTCGATCATGGCGTCCGAGACCACCGCAGCAGCGGCTGGCGCAATCGGCGTTGTGCGTCGTGACCCGATGGCAATGCGTCCGTTCGTCGGCTACGACATGGGTGACTACTTTGCGCACTGGCTCGAGATGGGCAAGCGCATTCCGCACGCTCCGAAGATCTTCCACGTCAACTGGTTCCGCACCGATGACGAGGGTCACTTCATCTGGCCGGGATTCGGCGACAATATGCGTGTTGTGATGTGGATTCTTGCTCGCTGCGCGGGTGAGGTCGACGCGGTTGAGACGCCGATCGGTTTCGTTCCGAAGCCTGAAGACATCAACATTGAGGGCTTGGACGGCGTGACTGTTGATACTGTGAAGAATCTGCTGACGATCGACAAGCAGAGCTGGCTGGAAGATGTCGAGAACATCAAAGCCTTCTACAAGCAGGTCGGCGACCGCGTTCCGAAGGAAATGTACGACGAACTCGCTACGCTTGAAACTAACCTTAAGAAGTAAGAGGGGAAGACCTTGGAGGGAGAAGGGACCCCCTTTCGGGTAGGGGGGTCAACGCGGCAAGCCGCTACCGTCGCTTCGCGATGCCTTCTCTCTCCAAACCTCCCTCATCCTCCCCGAACTTTCCTGAGTCGGGGGTGTTATACAGTGCTTCTGAACTTTCCGTGCTGCGGAACGAGACGCGGTGTGGCGAATGAGCGGGGCACACCCCCGGCTCAGGAAAGTTTTTGTTGGATTGGGTAGGTTTGAACTTTGATAAAGAGAGCGGCTATCGCACACCTTTCGTGGGCGGTAACCGCTTTTTTGTCCAATGGGCAAAATTTGCTGTCGGTTGGTTGTAAATCTAAAAAAGGGTAGAAAGAGAAAAATGCATAAACAGAACAACAGAATTGCTATGTTCGCAGCGCAGTTGAAACGCCTTCCCCTTCGAGGTGAGAAGAAAACTGCAAGCAGTTTGTCGCGTTAGCGCCGGATGAGGGCGGTTTGATACCCGATTATGTTTGTCACGACAACATCGGTGTCTTTTTGCCATCCGGGCAAAAAGAGCGGTTACCGCACACGAAACAAGTGCGATAGCCGCTCTTTTTATAACCTTTCAACCTACCCAGACAGACCCAAAACTTTCCTCAGCCGGGGGTTGTTCCGCGCTCGTCCAGCGCACCGCGTCTTGCCACGCAGCACGGAATGTTCAGAAGCACTGTAAAACAAACCCCGGCTGAGGAAAGTTCGGGGAGGATGAGGGAGGTTTGGAGGGAGA
>USMO01000157.1 GCA_900555785.1 uncultured Eubacteriales bacterium
CGCACAGGGCAACCGGATTAGTGGGACGTAAAATGATTTACGTGCTGCGAATCCGGTTGCCCTGTGCGGTGAAGTTTCGCGCCCTTCGAGCCCGCCGAAGGAGGCTCTACGCGGGATTTGGCGCAGTGCCTCGGGATCCCCGCCCTCGCTTCGCTCGGCGGGGTGGCGTTTTGAAGACTGGTGGATGGTGTGAGTGTTGGCACCGCACACGGGGATTGTTGTAGGGAACGACCCATGGGTCGTTCCCTACAAGACGGACAAGAAGCATCCCATCTCCTGAGAACCGTCCTCCTCACCTCGCCGAGCGAAGCGAAGGCGAGCCTTTGGAGCACTACTCCAATCCCGTTAGGAGCCCTCTTCCGGCGTGCTCCTAAGAGCCCGAAACTTCACCGCAAAGGGCAACCGATAGTGGCACGTAACAATTTCGTACCACCTACTCGGTTGCCCTTTGCGGTGAAGTTCTTGGGGTCCTTAGAACCTTCTCCGAAAGAAGGTTCTAAGCGGGGGTTGGGGCAGAGCCCCAAGGTCTTGCCTTCCCTCTGGCTCAGCCGAAGATGTTGAAGATCAGTTGGAGAAGGATGGTCAGCGCGCTGCCGGCTACGAGGAGGCTGAGCACCAGCGCGAGGATTCGGACAGGCTTGGAAAAGCGGGGCTTGGGTTGATTGGTTTGCATGGGTAACTCCTTTCCCGGTTATTTCAGCGGCACACCGGCAGCCGGAACTTTCAGTTTTTTAATGCCCTTGGAGCCGTCGGACAGCTCCGAGAGATCGGTGGTTGCGCGGGTCACGGTCTGCCCGGGCTTGAGCGACAGCAGCGTCACGCCGCCGGAGGTGCGGGTGGACATCAGCGGAATCAGCGTAGACTTGATGACAATGCCTCGGTTGTCGCTGCTGACAAGCAGAATCTCCAGCGGCTCTTTTTCGTAGAATGCCGCCACGACCGGCGATTTATCCGAGAACGCCGAGGTAATCCGGCGCCGGTTGCCGGTGATTTCGTAGTTTGCGACCGACACCCGCACGCCCTTGCCGTTGGCAAACAGGAAAATCACGTTTTCCTTGGCGGGGTAGCTGTTTTGTACGTTCATCAGGATCGGCTTTTCGTCCGGGTCCATTTTCAGCTTGACCGGCAGGTATTCGCCAAGCGCCGATGCTTTGGTCGTGTCAAAATCGTCCGCTTTGGCGCGGTAGAGCTGCGCATGGTCGGTAAAGAAAATCAGATCGTCGCGGTTTTCGCCGTCCATCATGTTGAGGATGCTGTCGCCGTCCTTGCATTTCTGCTCGTCATTGCCGCGCAGCGACTGGAAGGTAATTTTTTTGAAGTAGCCCTCGCGGGTCAGCACGAAACGGGCGTTGTAGTTTTCGGCCTCGTTCAGCTCCTCGTTGGAGACCTGCGTCCAGTCGTGAACGATCTGCGACCGCCGCGCCTGTCCGTATTTCTTCTTGATTTCCTGCAGCTGCCCGATGATGACCGCCTTCTGCCGCAGCTCATCAGCCAGAATTTCCTCCATTTCGGCAATCTCCTTCTGGAGCCCTTCAATGTCGGAGATGCGGTTGAGGATGTACTCGCGGTTGAGGTTGCGCAGCTTAATGTCGGCAATGTAGTTTGCCTGAATCTCGTCAATGTCAAAGCCCTTCATCAGGTTGGGGACCACGTCCTCTTCCTTTTCGGTCTTGCGGATGATGCGAATTGCTTTGTCGATGTCGAGCAAAATCTTGCCCAACGCCAGCAGCAGATGCAGCTTATCCTTCTTTTTCTGCAGGTCAAACTCCAGCTCGCGCCGCAGGCAGCCCAGCCGGAACCGAATCCATTCGGTCAGGATCCCGATCAGCCCCATCGTGCGCGGCACCGAATCGATCAGCACATTGAAGTTGCACTTGAAGCTGTCCTCCAGCGGGGTCTGACGGAAGAGCTTTGCCATCAGTTTGTCAGGGTCAACGCCCTTGCGGATGTCCAGCGTCAGCTTGAAGCCGTTGAGGTCGATTTCGTCGCGGAAATCGGTGACCTCTTTCAGTTTTCCTTCTTTATAAAGAGCGGTCAGCTTCGCCTGAATCAGCTCAATCGTAGTGGAATAGGGAATCTGCACGATTTCGATGCAGTTGTTGGCTTTGTCGTAAACGTACCGCGCGCGCAGTCGCACCGAGCCCTGCCCGGTCTCGTAAATCTGCTTCATCTGGTCGCGGTCGTAGAGGATTGCGCCGCCTCCCGAGAAGTCGGGGGCTTTGATGATTTCCATCAGCTTGTCGACCGTCAGGTTCGGCTTGCGGAGCAGGGCAATCGTCCCGTCGCAGACCTCGGCAAGGTTGAACGAGCAGATGTTGGACGCCATGCCGACCGCGATGCCCATGTTCGGCATAACCAGAATGTTCGGAAAGGTGGTTGGGAGCAGAACCGGTTCCTTCATGGTCGCGTCATAGTTGTCCACCATGTCAACGGCGTTCCTGTCGATGCCGCCGAAAAGCTCCGCGCAGATCGGGTCGAGCTTGCACTCGGTATACCGCGCCGCTGCGTACTTCATGTCGGAGGAATACTGCTTGCCGAAGGAGCCTTTGGAATCCACCAGCGGGTGCAGCAGCGTTGCGTTGCCGCGTGTCAGACGCACCATCGTTTCATAGATGGACGCGTCGCCGTGCGGGTTCAGGCGCATGGTCTGACCGACAATGTTCGCGCTTTTGGTGCGGGGACTGGTCAGAAGCCCCATTTTGTACATGGTGTAGAGCAGCTTGCGGTGCGCGGGCTTGAGACCGTCGATCTCCGGAATGGCGCGCGAGACAATGACGCTCATGACATAGGGCATATAGTTCTTTTCGATTGTCTCGGTGATCGGCTGATAGACGATCGGGGCATAGTGAATGACTTTTTCTTCTTTCTTTTTCGCCATGTCGAACGGTTGGTTCCTTTCTCTTGAGTCTGCAGGATCAGATGATTTCGCGCACGGTATGGGCTGCCGCGCGGATCATGCGGTTATAGAGCGCCAGACCAAGCCCCTCCTGCGGGGGAAGGTGCGCGTAAATGACGGTTGCATCGGAGCGGTCTGCCTGCCGCAGCGCGGTGAAAAGCCGGTGCGCCTGGGTGCGGAGGTCGTCTCGCTTGCCGACCGGAATCAGACCGGCGGGGGAGAGCGCGGGGATCTCCTCGTCGTAGCAGAGGATGGCGCAGGGGTGCTTTGCCTGCTCGGCGCGGAGAAACGCGAGGATTTTGGTTTCGTCTCCGTGCAAAAGGACCACCGGCGCGTCGGGCGCGTAGTGGCGGTACTTCATGCCCGGGGAAAGCGGGCGCTCGTTGGCTGCCAGCTGGTGGGTAACGGCATCGGCAACGGTAACGCGGTCGCAGACCATGCAGAGCGCGTCATAAGTGATGCCGCCGGGGCGCAGGAGGGTCAGTTCCTCGCCGTCCGCTTTGACGATGGTGGACTCCAGTCCGATTTCGCTTTCGCCGCCGTCGAGAATCATATCCACTCTGCCGTCCATGTCATGTGCCACGTCTGCGGCGCAGGTAGGCGAGGGTTTGCCGGAAAGATTTGCGGACGGTGCCGCGATGGGGAAGCCGCAGAGTTTGATCAGCCGGTGTGCCACGGGGTGGACCGGGCAGCGCACGGCGACTGTTTCCAGCCCGCCTGTTGTGGCGAGCGGGACGACCGGTTTGCGCGGCAGGATGACCGTCAGCGGACCCGGCATGAAGGCTTTCGCCAGCCGGTAATAGGTGGGGCTTGTAATGGCGTACTGCTCTGCGTCCTCCGGTTTCGCAATGTGGATGATCAGCGGGTTATCCGACGGGCGCCCTTTGGCTGCGTAAATTTTTTTCGCCGCCTCGGCGTCCAGCGCGTCCCCGCCCAGTCCGTAGACGGTTTCGGTTGGAAAGACCACCAGCCCGCCCCGGCGCAGGATTTCTGCCGCCCGCCTCAGGTCGCTTTCCTGCCGCTCCGGGTCGGTGATGCGGATGTGTTCGGTTTGCATTGTTTTGTCCTTTCTGAAGACCTCGGGGCGCTGCC
>USMO01000158.1 GCA_900555785.1 uncultured Eubacteriales bacterium
GGCGCACGGGCGGAGCTGCTCGCGCCGCTCTGGACGCTGCGCAAAACGGCGGTCATCAACGATCTGGACAAGCTGATGTACCGCGAAAACCGCTGGCAGGGGCGGCGCTGCCAGGCAGAGGGGGAGCGCGGCTGACCGTTTTTTTGGCAACGTGCCGCAGTTTCTCTTGACAAACGCATGCAGGTATGCTATCCTATAAGGGAACCTGCAGAGGGGAGGGCTGAACATGCCGAAAAGACGGAGACAGTGGGGAGACCGGAAAAGGAGATGGCGCTGTTGGACCTGGAGGGAATTGCTGGTGTCAAGCTACAGCATGCTTCTGGCTTCCCTCCTGATCGTCTTGTTAGGGCGGATTTTTTTGATTCCTTTGCCACACGGGTTTCGGCGGTGCGTGTTTTATGCTTTCCCGATGGCAGCGCTTGAGGCAACCGCTGGCGTTGTGAACTTTGTAAAAAGCTACCGTTTTCTGCTCCGGAAGGACCGGCAGGGGAACCACTGGGCGGCACACAATTTCTGGCTTGCCTTTGCCCCGATTTTGGTCCTGATCGGTGTTGACGCAGCGCTGATTTTCCTGACCTGCACCGGATATTGAGGGGAGCAGGAGAAGAGAAAAAGCCGCCGGAATCCGTTTGGATTCCGGCGGCTTTTGCTGCCGTTACGGTTTACAGGTGCCGCAGGGCGTGTAGCCCGCTTCAATCGCTTCTTCGCGCGAGGTAAACCAGATGGAGTTCGCCTTCGAAGGCGCGCTCTTGCAGTCCGTTTTGTGGAACTTTTTCGTATTCAGATTGCCGACAAAGGCGTATTCCGTCGGCGCGGTTGCATGGTCAGTCGAGGGTTCCAGCGTGGCATCGCTGTTCCGCGCGGTGCGGAAGGTGACCGTTCCACCGTCGCTCTCACAGATGATGTCGCCCTGCAGGTCGGTGCGATAAACGGTTGCGCCAGCCTGGCTGAGACGGGAAAGGGTCTGCTCGGTCGGGTGACCGTACTTGTTGTCCTTTCCGCAGGAAATGACCGCATATTGGGGCATAACCTCCCGCAGAAAGAGAATGGAGGTCGAGGTGTCGCTGCCGTGATGCCCGACCTTGAGGACCGTTGATTTCAGCGTGACCCCTGCCTCGCACATGGCAGCCTCCGAATCGTGCTCGGCATCGCCGGTGAAGAGGAACGAGGTATTGCCGTAGACAATGCGCAGGACGATGGATTTGTTATTGTTGTCCTTGTAGTCCGCGCGCGGTGCCAGCACGGTTACGGTTGCGCTGCCGAGCTGGAAGGTGGAATCGGCTGCGGGCTTGACCAGCGTCTTTCCCTGCGCCTCCACACGGGTTTTGAAGTTGTTGAAGGCTTGGGAGTCGTAGCTGTCGACCGGGCAGAACACCGTCCCGGCGGTTGCCTGTTCCAGCGCGCCGGAAAGCCCGCCCACATGGTCGGCGTCCGGATGCGTGCAGATCACGTAATCAAGATAGGTCAGCCCCTGCTTTTTCAGATAGGTGTAAACAACGCTGCTGGCGCTTTTGTCGCCGCCGTCAATCAGCATGGTCTTGCCGTCACAAATGACCAGCGAGGAATCCCCCTGACCGACATCGATAAAGTGAACGGCAAACGAGGAGCCGCCCGGAAGGTCTGCGGAGGCGCCGGGACCGGTCTCCCGCCCGGGACCCGGCTGCTGAATGCCGCAACCGGCAAGAAACAGGCAAATCACTGCCAGAAGCAGCGCGGACCAGCGTAAAATCCAACCAAAATCAGAATAGGAACTGTTCTTTTTCAAAATTGACTCCTTCTATGGGATTATCAGTGACCGAATTCGACCAATTCCAGTCCGGAATTGTCCTCAAGCGTGTGCGAAACCTGCCACTCGGTTTTGAACAGCAGGAAGTTGTTGCCCCGGAAATCCTGAACCCACTTGACGTCAAACAGATGCAGCTTTGCCGGGTCGGCGCCGTTTGAGATGCGCCGGATATACTGGTAGGGCTGCGGGTACTGCCGGTAGGTGACGCCGTATTCCGACTTCATCCGCGATTCCAGCACGTCAAACTGCAGCTCTCCCACCACGCCGACATAAACGCGCTCCAAGCCGCCGCCCGGCTCGGTGAAGATCTGAATTGCGCCCTCCTGGGCAATCTGGTTCATGCCCTTGGCAAACTGCTTACGCTTCATGCTGTCGGTCTGTTCCACCATGGCAAAGCACTCCGGCGCAAAGGTCGGGATCCCCTCAAACTTCACCTTGTGCTCCTTGGCGCAGATCGTGTCGCCGATTGAGAAGATGCCCGGGTCGAACACGCCGATGATGTCCCCGGCATACGCTTCGGTGATGCCCGCGCGCTCCTGCGCCATCATCTGCTGCGGCTGCGACAGCTTAATCTCCTTGCCCGCCTGCACATGGTAGTATTCCGCATCGCGTTCGAACCTGCCCGAGACAATCCGCATGAAGGCAATCCGGTCGCGGTGCGCCTTGTTCATGTTCGCCTGAATCTTGAAGACGAACGCCGAGAAGGAGGGGGTGAACGGGTCGACTGTTTCATCCCCGGCAACGCGCGGCAGGGGCGCGGTGGTCATTTTCAGAAAATGCTCCAGGAAAAATTCAACGCCGAAGTTGTTCAGCGCCGAGCCGAAGAAGACCGGGCTGAGCTTGCCTGCGCGGACCTTTTCAAGGTCGAAATCGAAGCTCGCGCCGTCCAGCAGTTCCACCTGTTCGGTCAGCTCCTCGCGTGCATAGGAACCGATCAGGCTGTCCAGCTTTTCGGTGTCGGCAATGTCGCAGTCAATGGCAGACAGCCGGTCGCGCCCGCGATGGGAGTCGCCGAACGCCAGAATCCGGTGTCCGTCGCGGTCGTAAACACCCTTGAAGCCGACGCCGCAGCCGATGGGCCAGTTCATCGGATAGGTCCCGATGCCGAACTCCTTTTCCAGTTCGTCCAGCAGGTCAAACGGGTCGCGCGCCTCGTGGTCCAGCTTGTTGATAAAGGTAAAGATCGGAATGTGCCGCATCGCGCAGACGCGGAATAGCTTGCGGGTCTGCGGCTCAATGCCCTTTGCAGCATCGATGACCATAACGGCGCTGTCTGCAGCCATCAGCGTGCGATAGGTGTCCTCGGAGAAGTCCTGGTGCCCGGGGGTGTCCAGAATGTTGATGCAGTAGCCCTCATATTCAAACTGCATGACCGACGACGTGATGGAGATTCCTCTTTTCTTCTCCATCTCCATCCAGTCGGACACGGCGTGCCGGTCGGATGCCTTGCCCTTGACCGAGCCGGCTGTCTGAATGGCGCCGCCGTACAGCAGAAACTTTTCTGTCAGAGTGGTTTTACCCGCGTCCGGGTGGGAAATGATGGCGAACGTCCGCCGCCGGTTGATTTCTTCCTGTAAATTGCTCACGATTTTTGTCCTCTTGTACCGAAATTAAGAATACGATTTGTTTTTAGTTTTGAAAATCCATCAAATCCGTGCAAATCACGGTCCCGTCCGAGCGGATGAATACCGCTTCAAAGGGAACCGTCCCCGCGCGGTAGAACGCCAGGGCTGCCTCCTCGCCCATGACCATGAATGCCGTTGAGAGCGCATCTGCCGTTGCCCCGTCCTGCGTGATGACCGCAACCGAGGAAAGCCCGCTTTGGGTGGGATACCCGGTCTTCGGGTCGAGAATGTGATGGTAGTTCCTGCCCCCGATGGTGACGAACCGCTCGTAATCGCCGGAGACCGACAGGACCTGCCCCGGCGAAAGGGCAAGCGTTCCGGCAATGCCGCCGGTGTCCTTCGGGTCGCGCACCGACACGCGGAAGGAGGAGCCGTCCGGCTTTACTCCGAAGCAGGAGATGCAGCTGCCAAAGGAGACCAGCCCGCCGGAGAGCCCGTCAATCTCTGCCAGCTGCCCGGTTGTTTCAATAGGACCTTTCTCTCTTGCCATAACAATATGTTTTGCTATA
>USMO01000159.1 GCA_900555785.1 uncultured Eubacteriales bacterium
CTTCTCCGAAAGAAGCCCCCTAAGCAGGGTTTGGGGCGGCGCCCCAAGGTCTTCCTCACTCCTCCATACCGCCGAGGAACCGGCGGAGGTGGGGGTCAGTGCAGGCAGAGAAGATCTCGTCAGGGGTACCGCTGGCGGCGATGGAACCGGCGCGCATGTAAATGATGCGGTCGGCGACCGAGCGGGCGAACGCCATCTCGTGCGTCACAATCACCATCGTGTGCCCGGCAGTCTTCAGGTCCCGAATGACCCGCAGCACCTCGCCGGTCAGCTCCGGGTCAAGTGCGGAGGTCGGCTCGTCAAATAGCAACACCTGCGGCTTCATCGCCAAAGCGCGCGCAATTGATACCCGCTGCTGCTGCCCGCCGGAAAGCTCGCAGGGGTAAGCTCCGACGCGGTCGGCAAGCCCCATCGAAGCCAGCAAAGCCCTGGCATCCTGCTCAGCCTCCGCGCGCGACTTTCCGAGCACCCGAACGGGCGCATCGGAAACGTTCTGCAGCACTGTCCGGTGCGGGAACAAATTGAAACTCTGAAACACCATGCCAACCTGCTCCAGCATCCGCTTGCGGGCAGCGGGAGCAGCGTAGACCGAGACCTGCCGGGGTACGCCGTCTTTGCCGGTGCGCTCTTCGGTGCGGACCAAAACTTCGCCGCAAATGTCAATCTCCCCGCTGTCAACCGTCTCCAGCTGCGCAGCACATCGCAAAGCAGTCGACTTTCCGGAGCCGGAGGACCCGATCAGAACCAGCACCTCGCCCCGCTCGACCGACAGAGACAGATCGTCCAGAACCGCCGCATCGGCACGGAAGGATTTTCGAACGTGCTTCATTTCCAATAGCTTCACGGTCTCCCCTCCTTCATCGAATGCTGTAGGTGTTCAGCCGCTTTTCCAGACGCTCCATCCCGAACGCCACCAGGAAGTTGAACACGTAGTACATCAGCCCCGCAACAAACAGCGCGGTCATGTCGGTCTCTGCAGCGGAAATCTGTTTTGCAACGGTGAACATTTCCACCACGCTGACCGTGTACGCCAGCGAGGTGTCCTTAATCAGCGTGATGACCTCATTCGTCACGGTCGGCAGAACCCGCCGGGTCAGCTGCGGCAGAATGATGTAGCAAAACGTCTGCGGATGGCTGTAGCCCAGCACCTGCGCGGCTTCATACTGCCCAACCGGAATCGACTCCAGCCCGGCGCGGTAAATCTCCGCAAAATAGGCGGCGTAATTGATCACAAACCCGATCAGCACCGCAATCAGGCGGTAATTGCCGCCGAAAAGATTCCCCAGCGACACGCCGAACAGATAGTACGGCGCAAAGTAGACCACCACCAGCTGCAGCATCAGCGGCGTCCCGCGCATGACCGAAATGTAGATCCGGAAAATCCAGCGCACAACCGGATTTTTCGCGCGCCTGCCGAAGCAGACCAGCAGTCCGAGCGGCAGCGAAAACAGCAGCGTAACAAAGAAAATGACAAGCGAGGTCAGCATGCCGCTGCCGAGCATCGACAGCATGTTTGTAAAAGACACGGTAGCGTTCCCTTCCGGGGATTACCCGATCAGAATCGCTTCGGGCGCAATGCCGTATTTCTCAGCCAGCTTTTTCAGCGTGTCCCCGTCGGCAGCAATTGCCTTCATGGCATCGTTGACCTGATCGCAAAGCGTCGTGTTGCCCTTCTTGAAGCCGACACCGTACTGCTCACGGTTGACCGTCTCCTCCAAAATCCGGTATTCGCTGTTGCCGTCCACCAGGTAGCGCGCAACCGCCTCGTCAATGACCAGTGCCTCAAACGCGCCGGCTTTCAGTTCGCTGAAGCCCTGCGTGTAGTCCGGGCAGGTCAGATACTTGCCGTCCTTGAAGCTGCCGACCAGGTCGGTGTTGTTCTTCAGCGCCGATTCGCCGGACGAACCGGTCTGAACCGAGACGGTCTTGCCTGCCAGATCGGCAAGCGTGGAAATACCGGAATTTGCCTTGACCAGCACCACAATGGTGTTGTCCAGGTAGCGGTCGGTCCAGGTGTAGTCCTCTTCGCGAGTCTCATAGGTAAAGCCGTTCCAGATGCAGTCGATGTTGCCGGAGTTCAGCTCCTTGTCCTTCAGGTCCCAGTCAATCGGAACCAGTTCAAGCGTCAGACCCAGCTTTGCGCAGACCAGCTTTGCAAACTCAATGTCAAAACCGGCGTACTGGTTCGTCTCGGTGTCAAGATAGCCATAGGGCGGGTAGGACGCGTCAAAGCCGAGCTTGAGGGTTCCCTTGGATTCCCTGTCCGGCTCGAAAACGGTCTGTACGTTCTTGGTGCAGGAGGTAAAGCTCACGGCAGCAAGCAGCAGCGTGAGGATGGCAAACAAAAGGGCAGTCTTTTTCATAGGAGGTTTCCTTTCTGACCCATCAGCGGGTCCGCAAAATGACCGGAACGGGTACACGTCCCTTACGCTTTAACATTTTACCACGTTAAAGCGCTAAAGTCAACCCCTGTTTTGCAAAAACTGCCTTTTGAACAAAACTTTTATTCTGCCGGCTCCGGATTTGTGCAGATTTTCTCCTGTTTCACGGCGCGGTCCTTTGCCAGCCACTTTTTGAGATACTGCCCCGTATAGGAGCGCTCCACCCTGGCAACCGTTTCCGGCGTGCCCTCGGCAAGCAGCGTTCCGCCGCCGTCGCCGCCTTCCGGTCCGAGATCGATAATCCAGTCGGCGCTCTTGATGACATCAAGATTGTGCTCAATCACCAGCACCGTGTTGCCGCCGTCGCAGAGCCGCTGCAGAATCTCCAGGAGTTTCGCAACGTCAGCCGAATGCAGCCCCGTTGTCGGCTCGTCCAGAATATAGATGGTCTTGCCGGTCCCGCGTTTGGCAAGTTCGGTTGCCAGCTTGACGCGCTGCGCCTCGCCGCCGGACAGCGTGGTGGACGACTGCCCGATTTTGACGTACCCCAGCCCCACATCGTAGAGCGTCTGCAGCTTGCGCTGAATGTTCGGCAGCCCGTCAAAGAAGGTCACGCCCTCCTCGACCGTCATTTCCAGCACATCGGAAATGTTCTTTCCTTTGTAGTGAACGTCCAGTGTGTCGCGGTTGTAACGCTTGCCTTTGCAGACGTCGCAGGTGACGTAAACGTCCGGCAGGAAGTGCATCTCGATGCATTTCACGCCGTCGCCCTCGCAAGCCTCGCATCTGCCGCCCTTGACGTTGAAGGAGAAACGTCCGGATTTGAAGCCCTTCGCCTTTGCATCCTTGGTCTTGGCAAACAGGTCGCGGATGTCGGTAAACAGTCCCGTATAGGTTGCCGGGTTGGAGCGCGGCGTGCGCCCGATCGGGCTTTGGTCGATGGCAATCACCTTGTCCAGCGCCTCGATGCCCTCGATGCTGTCAAACTTGCCGGGATAGGTCAGCGCATGGTTGAGTTTCTCTGCCAGATACGGGTACAGAATGTCGTTAACCAGCGAGGATTTGCCGGAGCCGGACACGCCGGTGACGCAGACAAAGCAGCCCAGCGGAATATCCACATTCAGGTGCTTGAGGTTGTTCTGCGCGGCACCGCGAATCCGGAGGAAGTTTCCGCTGCCGGGGCGGCGCGTGTCGGGGACCGGAATGTGCAGCCTGCCCGAAAGATACGCACCGGTGATCGATGCCGGGTTCGCCATCACCTGCGCCGGTGTGCCGCAAAGTACGTTGCCTCCCATTGCAATATTTTCACCGGACATCTTGCTGCTGGCGGTGAAACAGCGCTCACCGTTTGGTCTTGTATGATTAAAGTTTACAACCGTCTCTGCCGCTCGGAGCATTGCTGCCGACAAAAGCTCTTCATCCATCTCAAGCGGCTCTGCACCAACCTTTGCACGCTCCTGATTTACCAGCTCCAGCACCTGAAATGCATGATCATATCTTGCTGTACCGGAAACATCCTTCGTTTCTG
>USMO01000160.1 GCA_900555785.1 uncultured Eubacteriales bacterium
CTACTATACGGGGCTGGAGCGGTTTGCCAAAAGTGCCGCCGCAACCGACCGGACGCTTGCCGCGCTGGAACGCGCCGCCGACGATGACCTGATGGAAACCGCGCGCGAGGCGAAGCTGGTGCCGGTTGGCGCGGAAATTCCGATCGGCTATCTCATCGGGCGGGAATACGAGGTGAAGAACCTGCGGATTCTGCTGGCGGGAAAGAGCGTGGGGCTGTCGGTTGACGCGCTGCGGGAAAGGATGCGGCTGAGCTATGTATAAGATCGGAATTATCGGAAAGCGGGACGCGGTGCAGGGCTTTATGGCGCTGGGATTTTCGGTGCATGAAGCCGACACGACCGCAGATGCCGCGCGCGAGCTGCACGTGATGGCAAAGTCGCAGGAATACGGCGTAATCTTCCTGACGGAGAATTTTGCGGCAGAGCTGGAGGAGGAAACGGCGAAATACCGGGATCTTCCTCTGCCGGCAATCGTCTCGATTCCCGGGCAGGAAGGCTCGACCGGATTCGGCATGAACAACCTGCGCCGTGCGGTGGAGCGCGCGGTCGGGGCAGACATTCTGTTCAAGGACACCAATTAACGGAAAGGAACTGTAACCGGAATGGTAGAAGGAAAAATCAGAAAGGTATCAGGACCGCTCGTCATCGCCGAGGGGATGCGCGAGGCGGACCTGTTCGACGTGGTGCGGGTCGGACCGAAGAAGCTGATCGGTGAGATCATCGAAATGCACGGTGACCGCGCATCGATTCAGGTTTACGAAGAGACTGCGGGACTGGGAAGAGGCGATACGGTCGTGTCGACCGGTGCGCCGCTGTCCGTGGAACTGGGACCGGGGCTTCTTTCCAATATTTTTGACGGGATCCAGCGCCCGCTGGAGGCAATGCGCGAAAAGGTTGGTTCGAACCTGGTCAGAGGTCTGGATGAGCCTGCGCTGGACCGCGATAAGGTCTGGCATTTTGAAGCCGCAAAGGGCTTCGGCGAAGAGGTCGGCGCAGGGGATATTCTGGGAACCGTGCAGGAAAACGACGTGATTCTGCACAAGATTATGGTGTCCCCGAAAATGAAGGGGACGCTGGTGGAGCTGCGCTCGGGCGATTACCGCATCACCGACCGCATCGGCCGTATCAAGCTCCCGGACGGCACAATGGAGGACCTGACGCTGATGCAGAAGTGGCCTGTCCGTGTGTCGAGACCCTATCAGAAGAAGCTGCCGCCGGTTGACCCGATGATCACCGGTCAGCGCCCGATTGACGCGCTGTTTCCGATTGCAAAGGGCGGTACCGCCTGCGTGCCGGGACCGTTCGGCTCGGGCAAAACGGTTGTCCAGCACCAGCTGGCAAAATGGAGCGACGTGGACCTGGTGGTCTATATCGGCTGCGGCGAGCGCGGAAACGAAATGACCGATGTTCTGCGCGAGTTCCCGGAGCTGGTCGACCCCAAGACCGGCAAGTCGCTGATGGAACGCACGGTGCTGATTGCAAACACCTCGGATATGCCCGTGGCTGCGCGTGAAGCATCAATTTATACCGGTATCACCATTGCCGAGTATTTCCGCGATATGGGTTACTCGGTGGCGGTCATTGCCGATTCGACCTCCCGTTGGGCAGAGGCGCTGCGCGAAATGTCCGGACGTCTGGAGGAAATGCCGGGTGAGGAAGGCTACCCCGCGTACCTGACCTCGCGTCTGGCGCAGTTCTACGAACGCGCGGGCAAGGTGGTCTGCCTGGGTGATGGCGACCGCGAGGGCGCGCTGTCGGCAATCGGGGCGGTCTCTCCGCAGGGCGGCGATATTTCCGAGCCGGTTACGCAGGCAACGCTGCGGATTGTCAAGGTCTTCTGGGGCTTGGATTCCTCGCTGGCTTACCGCCGGCATTTCCCGGCAATCAACTGGCTGAACTCCTATTCGCTGTATCGCGACCGGCTGTCCGACTGGTTCTCGGAGCACATCTCCAAGGATTGGAACACGCTGACCGGGCGCTGCCTCAAGGTGCTGCAGGAGGAATCCGACCTGCAGGAAATCGTCAAGCTGGTCGGTATGGACGCGCTGTCGCCCGAGGACCGTATCAAGCTGGACGTGGCGCAGTCGATCCGCGAGGACTTCCTGCAGCAGAACGCATTCCTGGATGTGGACTGCTATACGTCACTGGAAAAGCAGTATGCGATGATGCGTCTGATCTTCCGCTACAACGACGAAGCACTGCGCGCGGTGAGAGCCGGCGCGGACATCGAGGCGGTTTGCGAGTCGCCGGTGCATGAGCGGATTGCGCGTGCAAAGACGGTTCCGGAAGCCGATTACAAGACCGAATTTGCCAAGATCGAGGACGAGATCACGGCGGAGATGGACCTGCTGATCAAGCAGGCAAGCGAGGAGGAATAACGGCATGATCAGAGAATACAGAACAATTGAAGAGGTTGCCGGTCCTCTGATGCTGGTGCGTCAGGTTGAAGGTGTGAAGTACGACGAGCTGGGCGAGATTGAGTTGCCGGACGGTGAGGTCCGCCGCTGCCGCGTGCTGGAAGTGGACGGCAAGAACGTGCTGGTGCAGCTGTTTGAATCGGCTGCCGGTATCAACCTTGCCAACAGTAAGGTGCGTTTCTCGGGGCACGGCGTGGAACTGCCGGTCTCCCGGAATATGCTGGGACGCATCTTCAACGGAATGGGCGAGCCGATTGACGGCGGCGCCCGCATCATCCCCGAAAAGAGTCTGGACATCAACGGCACGCCGATCAATCCGGCAGCACGGTACTATCCCTCCGAATTTATCCAGACCGGCGTTTCGAGCATCGACGGTCTGAACACTCTGGTGCGCGGTCAGAAGCTGCCGATTTTCTCCGGCTCCGGACTGCCGCACGCAAACCTTGCGGCGCAGATTGCAAGACAGGCAAAGGTGCGGGGGACCGATGAAAAGTTTGCGGTTGTGTTTGCCGCAATCGGTATCACCTTCGAAGAAGCGGATTTCTTCATTTCCGACTTCCGCAAGACCGGCGCGCTGGACCGCACGGTGCTGTTCATCAACCTGGCATCCGACGCGGCGATTGAGCGTATCAACACCCCGCGTATGGCGCTGACAGCTGCCGAATACCTGGCATTCGACTGCAACATGCACGTGCTGGTCATCATGACCGACATCACCAACTACGCCGAGGCACTGCGCGAGGTGTCCGCGGCACGCAAGGAGGTTCCGGGGCGCCGCGGCTATCCCGGCTACCTGTATACCGACCTTGCCACCATGTATGAGCGTGCCGGGCGCAAGATGGGCAGTACCGGCTCCATCACCATGATTCCCATCCTGACTATGCCGGAGGATGACAAGACTCACCCCATCCCCGACCTGACCGGGTACATCACCGAGGGACAGATCATTCTTTCCCGCGAGATGTACCGCAAGGGCTATCTGCCGCCCGTGGACGTGCTGCCGTCCCTGTCCCGACTGAAGGACAAGGGTATCGGCGAGGGCAAGACGCGGGAGGATCACGCCGGAACTATGAACCAGCTGTTCTCCTCCTATGCCCGCGGCAAGGAGGCTAAGGAGCTGATGGTGGTGCTGGGCGAGGCGGCACTGACGCCGATTGACCGCCTGTATGCGAAATTTGCGGACGCCTTTGAGGAGCAGTATATCAACCAGGGCTTCTATGAAAACCGCTCGATCGAGCAGACGCTGGACCTTGGGTGGAAGCTACTTTCCATCCTGCCCCGCAGTGAGATGAAGCGGATCAAGCCGGAGCTGATCGAGAAATACTGGCCGAAAAAGGACGAGCAGAAGTAAGGAGGGGTGAACCATGGCAAATATCACGGTCAGCCCTACCCGCATGGAGCTCACCCGCCTCAAGGGCAAGCTGAAAACCGCCCAGCGGGGCCACAAGCTGCTCAAGGACAAGCGGGACGAGCTG
>USMO01000161.1 GCA_900555785.1 uncultured Eubacteriales bacterium
CCTGCCGGTGTCGGCAGTTGTAACCGAGCGGGAAACGGTGCGTCCGGAGACCGAAAAAAAGCCTCCGGCTGTGATGGAGGCGGCCGCGCGGGCAGGCAGGCGCGCAGGCAAGAAGCTGAAATCGGTTGCCGACCGGCTGAAGCTGACCGACTACGCCGAAAAGGGCGCCCGGACGGTGCGCGACACGGCGGTCGGACTTTGGCAGCGCTTCTTCCGAAAGGGGGAGGCAGAGCCGCGGAAGGCGGCACCGGCGCCCGAGCAGCCGAAGACCGGCATCCGGGCGGTTGCAAAGCCGGTCCCGCCCATCCTGGTGGCAATCACGTTTCTGTTGGTGCGGCTCTCGCGCGTGGCGCAGGACAACCTGACGCGCCGGGGGAGCGAATACATCGGCGTGATGCTCCTGCAGGTGCTGATTTTTCTGATTCCGGCGGTGGTGTACATCCGGCTGCGGGACGAAAAATTTCCGGAGCGCATCAAGCTGAAAAAGCTGCAGCCGCAGCACGTGTGGTTCCTGTTCTGCCTGCTGGTCATGATGGTCTCGGGCAGTCTGCTGCTGTCCATTCTGACCGGCGGCATTTCGTCGCTGACCGGCAATTTCACGCTGTACAACACGTTTCTGGCACGGTCGGGCGGCAGCGCATGGGAGACCGTCTATCTGCTCCTGGCGTTCGGCATTCTGCCTGCGTTCTGCGAGGAGCTGGTCTATCGGTCGATTCTGTGCGCGGAGTACGAGCGCGTCAGTTCCTGGACGGCGATTACGGTCAGCACGCTGTTTTTCGCGATGCTGCATTTCTCCTTCCCGCTCTTTCCGGTCTACCTGTGGCTGGGCTTCCTGCTGGCGGGGGCGATGTATGCGACCCGGTCGGTGCTGGCACCGATGCTGCTGCACCTGATTTACAATGTTTTCTGTCTGTTCGGGCAGCCGTATCTGTCGGCGTTCTACGTCAACGCGGGCAGCGGGGAGTTATTCATCTTCTGTCTGATGGTGTTGCTGCTGCTCTTCTCGGCGTTTGCGGCCGGCGAAGCGCGCAAGATTTTCCACCGCTACGCCCGGCGCGAAGATTCCAGGCTCGACCGCGTGCCCTCCCTGAAAGAGACCGCCAAGCTGACCGCGATGTCCCTCGCAACCCCCGGTGCCGCGGTTTGCCTGATTCTTTGGATTGTGTTTTCGTAAGGGGGAAGACCGGAAATGTAAAGTATCAATCGTTTATCCTGAATTTTAAAGTTCTTGAGGATTCTTAGGGATGACAGCTGCAAAGCAGCGTTGCTTCTCTTCAAGGAGCTCCCTAAGCCGGGTTTGGGGCAGCGTCCCAAGGTCTTAAACACAACAGAAAGAAGGTAAAAGTCATGGTCATTCCTTATACACACGAAGCGGTCCGGCTGACGGGGCGCTGGAAGCAGTACGCAGACCGGGCGGTGACAACCGCACCGGGGTCCTACCTGGAGTTTGCGTTCCAGGGGGACATGGCGGTCATCCGCTTTGACACCTCCATCACCCAGCCCATCCACCTTTGGATTCAGATGGACAGCGGGGACCTCACCGAAACGGCGCTGGACAGCTACATCCGCGTCAGGGCAAGAACAGTCGGTCCGCACATCTGCCGCGTAATCTTCAAAAGCTCGCTGGAGCAGACCGGCAGATGGTACGCCCCGCTGACCGGAGCGGTGCAGTTTCTCGGCATACAGACCGACAAGCCGCTCGCCATCGCGCCGGACGTTCGCCCGGTCATGGAGTGCATCGGTGATTCCATCACCGAGGGCGTGCTCATCGACACCGACTACTGCGAAGGGACGCACGCGGCGTTCGAGACCGACCAGCTCAACCGCCCCTATCAGGACGACAGCTGCGCAACCTGGGCGTGGCTGACCGCCGAGGCGCTGAACTGCCGCCCGCTGATTATGGGCTACGGCGCAGTCGGCGTCACACGCAGCGGTCAGGGGCGGGTCCCGGCAGCGCAGGAAGCTTACCCGTATTTCTTTGACGGCGCGCCGCTGGAAGGTATTCCGCAAGCGGACATCATCGTCATCAATCACGGCGCAAACGACCGGAACGCCACGCCCGAACGTTTCCGTTCCGGTTACACACAGCTGCTGGACCTGGTGCGGAAGAGAAGCCCGAAGGCGCAGGTGTTTGCCGTTTCCCCGTTTGCCGGCGCGCAAAAAGAGACGCTGGAGACGCTGATTGCCGACTACAACGCCGCGAACAAGACCCGGGTGCATTTCATCAACGCCTCTGAGTGGATCCCGCCGGAACCGCTGCACCCGCACCGTGACGGGCACAGGATTGTGGCAGCGCACCTGGCGCCGCTGATGCGGGGGATTCTGGAGGGAAAATGACCGCTTGGATCTACGCAGGCGGTCCGGTTTGCACAGACCGGATTGCCGATGCGCCGGAGCCGAACGACCTGACAATCGCAGCCGATTCCGGCTGGAAGACCGCGCAGGCGCTGGGCATCACGCCGGCGGTCCTGGTTGGAGATTTTGATTCACTCGGGCAGCCAGACGTGCCCGCCGGGACGGAAATTTTGCGGGTCCCCGTAGAAAAGGACGACACAGACGCGCAGCTGGCAGTCCGGGTTTCGCTGGAGCGCGGCGCGAATGAGATTGTTCTGATTGCCGGGCTTGGCGGTCGGGTCGACCACACGCTGTCGCTCTTGGGGATTCTGGAGTTGCTGCATGCAAAAAAGGTACGTGCAATCCTGACGGACGGCAGAAACCGTGTCCGGCTGTTGCAGAACGACAGTCTCCTGCTCGCCCGCGACGCGCGCTACCGGTTCCTTTCCCTGATTGCAATTTCAGACAAGGTGCGCGGGGTCTCCATCGAGGGCTGCAAGTATCCCCTCCAAAATGCGGTTCTGGATCGCCGCAATCAATACGCAATCTCCAACGAAATCGCCGGCAACGCCGCCCTCATCAATATCCGCCGAGGCTCCGTCCTCGTCATCGAATCCGGGGATTGAGAAAGAGTACGGGTGGGGGAAGAAGACCTTGGAGGGAAAAGGAGGACCCTTTCGTAGGGTCCTCCCTCTCCCTCCAAGGTCTCCTCCAGCCCCTCTCCCTCACTTTCTCCACGACCCGCGCAGGACGAAGCGGTCGAGAAAGAAGAGAAGCGACGGGAGAACCAGCGTGATCATCAGGACGGAGGAAACCGTGCCAACGCCGAGCAGAAGCCCGACCGTTGAAATGGCGTCCTGCGTTGAGATGAAATGAATCACAAACCCGCAAACCGTCAGAATCAAGCCGGAGGAAAAGACCGTCGGCATCGCGGCAGCAACCGCAAGGCGAAGCGCCTCCCCGCGATCGTTCACCCGGCGCGCGTCCAGATAACTTGAGGACATCAGAATGCCGTAATCAATCGTCGCCCCCATCAGAATGCAGACCGAAACAATGTAGCTCATGAAGAAAATTCCATCCGTCAGGCGCATTGTCGCCATCGCAATGAAAATCGCCCCCTGAATCACACTCACCAGCAGCACCGGCAGCGAGATCGACCGGAACAGCACCAGCACGATCAGGAAGACCGAAACCAGCGTGAACACTGAAATGATCAGATTGTCGCGCGAGAAGGTCGACGCAAGATCATAGGTCGAAATCAGCTCCCCGGCAGCATACGCCTCCGTCGGAACCACCTCCGACAGAATCGTCCCCAGCGCCGAAACAAACGCCTCCGAATCTGTCCCCTCGGTCGGCAGGTCCACCGACAAAAGCATCCGCGTGCAGGTCTCCCCACGGAACAGCGACCGCGCCTTTTCCAGCGCCGCCGCCGCCGTCTTTTCCTTCGCGCTGAAAGTCAGCACTTTGGTCCGGCCCGGCACCAGCGTGAAGCTGTTGTCGCTGAAGATGCCCCGGATTCCGGGCGTGTCCAGCGTGACGAAGAAGGCGGGCCTGT
>USMO01000162.1 GCA_900555785.1 uncultured Eubacteriales bacterium
ACCACGCCCTCCAGCACCAGCGTCATGCTCAGCCCGATGATCATCGGCGGCAGGCGCAGGAGCACATACAGCCACCCGCTCACAAGCCCCGCCGCGCAGCCGACCAACATGCTCACCGGCAGCATGCCGCCCGGTCCCCAGCCGTTGCCGTAGGCAATCAGCGCGCCCGCAACGCCGCCCAGCAGCATCGTTGCGCCGGTGGAAAAATCAAACCGCCCGGTGTGCATGTTGACGGAAACGCCGAAGGAGAGCAGCAGCACATACGCCAAGCCCCGAAAGAAGAGCTGCCAGGTGCTCCAGCCGGTGAACAGCACCGTTCCGGCAATGCGGCAGGCAATTGCCATCACCGCACCAGCCAGCACCGGCAGGAGCAGCACGCCGCCGGCATTCTTCAGTTTTTTCCGTACCGTTCCCGCTCCCGTCAGCATTCCCGCTCTCCTTTATTCCTGGTTATACGTCCCGTGAATGGCAACCGCGCCCGCGTAATCCGCCGTGCAGAGCGCCGCCAGTTCGTCATAGCTTGCCGCCTCGATATAGTGGTCCAGCACCGCCTTGTTGTAGCAGTAGCCGTCATCCGCGTTGTCGCGCTTCAGCATCTCCTCCAGCGCGGTCTTGCTCGTTGCAACCCAGTAGTTCAGCCCCAGTCTCGGCGCGTAGCCGTCCGCATTCCGAATCTTCTTCCCGTCCTTGGCGCAAAGAATCATCACAATCGAGGGTCCCATCGCCGAAGCGAACTTGCCGCAGTCGTAGGCATACCCAAGGTCAAAGCAGGCGGCATAATCTGCCGTGATGGCGTCAACACCACCGACCGTGCAGGTGCCGAGTTTGCTGTTTGCCGAGGTGATGCCGTAGGCAATCTTGGTCACAACCTCCCCTGCTCCGACCGTCAGAATGCAGGTTCCGCCCTTTTCCAGGCTGTTCGTCAGCTTGGTTGAAAAGGCATCGTCAAAGCCGAAACCGTCCATATAGCCGGTAATGCGGTATTTGGAGCTGACGAATTTAGATGGGTCCAAACTGGTGCCTGCCACCTTTGCAATCAGCGCCTCGCGTGTCTTGGCGCCGTCATACGAGGTCCCGCTGTCCTCGCACAGATAGGCAAGAATCCCCGCCAGACGCTGAATGTGCATCTGCGAGCCGTAAAGGGTTGCCCCGCCGAAGACCGTAAAGGCGGTCTGTTGCTTCTCCTCAACGAAATAGCGCGCCATGTTGTAACCGGCGGTGTATTCCCCGTCGTAGGTCGGGGCAACGGAGCCGAGAAAGTATTCATTGCCGCGAATTTCCTCCAGCTGCGCATCGGTCGGGTGCCCGGTCGGACAGACGATCAGCATTCTTTTCGCCGCAGCAGCGTTGACCGACGTCACAATATCGTCGTCGGAGAGCAGCAGAATCGCGTCATAGCCTTTGGAGGCGTAGGTGTTGATTGCCGACACCTCGGAGGAGGAGCTGTTGGTCGTTGTGAAATCGATGGTAAAGCCGTATTCCTTTGCCAGTGCGCGCAGATATTTCGCCCAGGCAGCCGATTCGCCCGAGGTGTCATCCTCCCAGAGGACGCCGATTTTGAGGTCAGATGCTCCCTTTTTGCAGCCCGTCACGGGCAGGAGCATGCAGAGCAGCAGGACCGCGCAGAGGGCGCGGATGAAAAACGGTTTCTTCATGTTGAGTTCCTTTCTTTGATTTTACCGTTCCAGCAGCCGGCTTCTGCGCCCCAGCGTAAAGAGGAACACCACAACGGCAAACAGCACCCCTTTGACGATCTGCAGATACCAGCTTCCGGTCACGTAAATGTTCATCAGCGCATCCAGAAACGCCATCGAAAACGAGCCGAGCAGGGCGGCGTACATCCGCGAGCGCGGTCCCCCGCTCATCGGCATGCCGCCGAAGACCATCGCAATCAGCATGTTCATGCCGACCGACGAGCCGGACGAAGCGGAAAGCGTCGGCGTCTCCACGGTCATCGAAAACGCCGCCAGACCGATTCCGATTCCCGCCAGCGCAAAGCAGAGCACCGTCAGCGCCTTCGGCTGAATGCCGGACAGCCGCGCGCAGGCGGGATTGCCGCCCAGAAACCGCGCCTGCCGACCGAGCGGGAGCAAATAGAACAGCACGCAGGAAAAGGCAACAAAGCCGCCCACCAGCAGCAGCCGGAACCGGGTGGTGTTCAGACCCGCCACCAGATCGGTTGGGACCGACAGGGCTGCGTTCGTCCCCAGCGCCGTCAGCATCAGGGTGGCAGCCGCGCTGTAAACGTTCATCATCACAATGGTCATGATGAAGACCGGCAGATTGAAAAAGGTTGCCAGCAGCGCGCCCAGCACGCAGAGCAGAACCGCCATGCCAAGCGAAGCAAGCAGCATCAGCCACAGGTTTCCGGTCGCTCTGGCTGCCATTGCCCCGACCAACGCGCTGACCAGCATGTTGGCGCCCAGCGAGAGGTCGAACGACCCCGCCGTAAAAATAAAGGTTGCACCGGTCGCGACAAGCGCCACCAGCGCCGCATTGGAGATGACCACCGACAGACCAATGCCAAGATCGTAGCCGTTCTGCCACGCCAGCAGCAGATACAGCCCGCCCAGGATCAGGCAGGCACCCAGCGGAATCAGGCTGACCAGCCGCGACCGCCTAGCTGCCTGACTGAGCCGGCGCTCCCGCTCCGGTTGAAGTTCCTTTGTCATATCGTTTCCTCCGTCAGATCATATCGGCAATCAGGTCCGCATCGCGCAACTCCCGCGACCGCAGATATTCGCCCCGAATCTGCCCGTCCTTCATGATCAGAATCCGGTCGGACATACCGATCAGCTCGGGCAGCTCTTCCGAAATCATGATCACGGTCTTTCCCTCGGCGCGCATCTGCGCCATCAGGCGGTACATCGTCTGCTTGACGCCGATGTCGATGCCGCGCGTCGGGCAGTCGAGAATCAGAATCCGCGAACCGGCACCGATCCACTTGCCGAACACCGTTTTTTGCTTGTTGCCGCCGGACAGCTGCTCCACCGGCTGCTCGGGGGAAAAGCATTTGATCTCCATCCCCTCCACCTGCCGCCGGACATAGGCGCGCTCCCGTCCGGGCAGAATGACCCCGTGCGGCGCAAAGACCGGAAAGCCCGCAATGGCAATGTTTTCCCGCACCGATGCGGAAAGGCAGAGTGACTCGGTGTCGCGGTCCTTTGCAGCGTAGCCAGCCCCCAGCGCGATTGCCTCTGCCGGGTTTCGGACGGTCCTGCCGAGAATCTTCGGCTTGACCCGCTCCGCGCCGAACAGCACCCTGCCCAGTGTGTGCATGCCGCAATGCGAAAGACCGCCGATGCCGAGGATCTCTCCTTCGTGCGCCTGCAGCGACACGCCACGCAGCCGGTCTCCCAGCACGGCATCGGTCAGTTCGACCGTCACGCGCCCCGGTTCTGCCCTCCCGTAATCGGTGCGGTAATAGTCCCCCTGCAGCTCCCGCCCGATCATCGCCGTGCGGATGGCAGAGGCTTCAAATTCCGGCTTTTCGAAGGTCCGGATGATGTGCCCGTCGCGCAGGACCGTCAGTGTGTCGCATTTCTCCAGAATCTCATCGAGGTCGTGCGAGATGAACACCACCGCGCCGCCCTCGCGCTTCAGGCGCTCCATCAGGCCGTAGAGGATCTCCCGCCCCCGCTGCGAGAGCGCCGTGGTGCTTTCGTCCACCACCAGCACGCGCGGATGTGCCTGCCAGACCTTTGCAACCTCAATCAGCTTGCGGTCCGTCAGGTCCAGCGTTCCGGTCACCGCGTCTGCCCGGATATGTCCCGCGCCGATGTCATCCAGCGCCCGCTGTGCCGCGCGGAACATCCGGCGTGCGGAAATCAGCCCCCAGCCGCGCCCGGCAGGCGTCCGGAAGACCGCG
>USMO01000163.1 GCA_900555785.1 uncultured Eubacteriales bacterium
CGGCGGCGGTGGTCTTTGACGCCTGCCATGCGGCGAAGAACAAGCATGCCGACGTGCTGATTATCGACACGGCAGGGCGGCTGCACAACAAGACCAACCTGATGAACGAGCTGGCGAAGATCAACCGCGTGATTGACCGCGAACTGCCGGGCGCCGCGCGGGAGAACCTACTGGTGCTGGACGCAACAACCGGACAGAACGCCATCATGCAGGCGAAGGAGTTCAAGAACGCGGCTGCGCTGACTGGTCTGATTCTCAACAAGCTGGACGGCACGGCAAAGGGCGGCATCGTGATTTCGATTCGCAAGGAGCTGAACATTCCGGTGAAGTTCATCGGCGTGGGAGAGAAGCTGGACGATATGCAGGAATTTGACCGCACCGAGTTCGTGCGCGCGCTGTTTGAGGAGTGACGGTATGGAAATCAAACTGGCTTTGGCGTCCCGTAACGCGAAAAAGATTGCCGAAATGCGACGCATGATGGCAGAACTGCTGCCCGGCGTGCCGGTGCTCTCGCTGGATGACATCGGCGTGGAGGGCGACATCGTGGAGGACGGCACGACCTTTGAGGAAAACGCGCTGATTAAGGCGCGCGTGGCTGCAAAGGACGGCTGCATCGGGGTCGCGGACGATTCGGGTCTGACCGTGGATGCACTGGGCGGCGAGCCCGGCATCTGGTCGGCACGGTATGCCGCGCGGTGCGGCGTGGACAGCGACCACAACGACGAGGCGAACAACCGGCTGGTGCTGAAAAAGCTGGAGAATGTTCCGGACGGGCAGCGCGGCGGCGCGTATGTCTGCGCGGTTGCCTGCGTCTTTCCGGACGGCACGTCCTTTACGGTGCGCGGCGAGGTGCGCGGCACCGGCGGTTTCGGCTACGACCCGATGTTCTATTATCCTCCCTTTGGAAAGACCTTTGCGGAGATGACCGCAGACGAGAAGGATTCGGTCTCCCATCGCGGCAAGGCTTTGCAGCTGTTTGCCGCAGAGCTGAAGCGGCGGCTGACGGAGGCAGGGGCGCACGCATGAAATTTTCCGATTATTTCTTTTCCCCCGGTGTGCGGGGGAGCGCGACCTTTGCGGGGCTTCTCTCGGGCGTGGCGCTCGGCATGTTCACGCGCTGGGAGTACGGCATTATCGCCGGCGCCGGGGTTGCGATTCTGGTTACGCTGATTCTGCCGCTGGTGATGTACCTGCAGGACCTGCCCATGCGGCGGGTGCGGGCGCGCCTGACCGGTCCGTTCCATTTTGACGAACAGGTACTGTTCCGCTCTCCGCGCGGGGCGTTCGGCGGTTACTTTCTCCTGACCGACGCATCGCTGATTCTGCTGACGCGGGAGAAGAACGGCAAGGCATGCATGGAGCTTTCGCGCAACGATGTGCGGTCGGTTTCCATTGACGACCGGACCACTCTGCGCATTTTTCTCAATGAGACGCAATATATCTGTGTTCTGTGCGGCGCGGCAGAGGAAATTTTTGAGTTTCTCTCCCGGAACGGCTGGAACACGGCGAAAAACTGAAAAGGAACCAAGCAAATGATAACATCCAAACAACGCGCCTACCTGCGCGGGCTTGCAAACGACATTCCCGCCATCATGCAGGTTGGCAAGGGCGGGCTTTCCGAGAACCTGACCAAGACCTTTTCCGATGCGCTGGAGGCGCGCGAACTGGTCAAATTTACCGTGCTGGAGAACAGCGGCGAGACGGCGCGCGCGGTTGCGGACGCACTGGCTGAGGCGCTGGGTGCCGATGTGGTTGCGGTGACCGGCAAGAAGGTGGTGCTTTACCGCCGCGCGAAGAAAAAGCCGGCAATCGAACTGCCGCAATGATGCGCATCGGCATTTACGGCGGCACGTTCTCGCCCCCGCACAACGGGCATCTTGCGGCGGCGCGGGCGTTCATGGAGCAGATGTGGCTGGATATTCTCTACGTCATTCCGGATGCGCTGCCGCCGCACAAAGAGATGGACCAGCCCGTTTCCGCTGCCGACCGGCTGGAGATGTGCCGGCTGGCGTTCGGCGGCATGGAGGGCGTATACGTCAGCGACCTGGAGATCCGGCGCGGCGGGAAAAGCTACACGGTTGACACGCTGCGTGAGCTGTCGGGCGAGGACCGGCGGCTGTTTCTCCTGTGCGGCACCGACATGGTGCTGACACTGGACGAATGGCGCGAGCCTGCCGAGATTTTCCGGCTTTGCTATCCGGTTTACATCCGGCGGGAAAACGACCCGTCGCTGGACGGGCTGCTGGTCAAAAAGATTGCGGAATACAGCGAAAAATACGGCAAGGTCGTGCGGCGTATTGTGACCGAGCCGCTGCCGGTTTCTTCATCGGAGATTCGGCAGAAACTGCATGCCGGAAAGCCGGTTGGGGACTTGTTGCCTGCGGCGGTTGCGGCATACATTCATGACAAACATTTGTATGTTTGAAAAGAGGGTAGGTGAGACATAATGACAGAGATAACCGAAGCGGTTCTGGACGAATTGCGCGGGGTGGTGCTGGCAAAGCTGTCGCCAAAGCGGTTCCGGCATGTGGCTGCGGTTGAGGACATGGTGGCGCGGCTCTGCGCGCTGTACTGTCCGGGCGAGGTCATGCGGCTGCGTGCGGCTGCGCTGCTGCACGACATTACCAAGGAGCTGAGCACCGAGGAGCAGGTTCTGCTTTGCCATGCATACGGCATTCCGGTTGACGGCGGGGACCTGCTGGCGCCCAAGACCCTGCATGCGCGGACGGCTGCGGCGCAGATTCCGGTGGAATACCCGGCGTTTGACGATCCGATGATTGTTTCTGCGGTGCGCTGGCACACGACCGGGCATGCCGGCATGACGCTGACCGAAAAGCTGCTCTATCTTGCGGATTACATTGACGCGTCTCGGACCTTCCCGAACTGCGTCATTCTGCGGCGGTATTTCTGGGGTGCCGGACCGGAAAGCATGACCGATGCGGAACGTGCCGCGCTCCTGCGTGACACGCTGTTGCTCTCCTACGACATGACGATTCGGGATTTGCTCGACGAGGGCACTCCCGTTGCGGTTGACACCGTCGAAGCCCGCAACGAACTGCTGCGGGAACGGTAAAGGGACAAGACCTTGGGGCGCTGCCCCAAACCCTGCTTAGACCCTTCTTGGAAGGAAGGGAAAACCGGATTGCGGGCAATCCAGTTTCTAAGGACTCCAAGAACTTTCACAAAGGAGAGGGTATTGCGGAGCCGGGTAGGTGAGTGCAGGAGAATGGCTTCTTAATTTTTGGTTCTGCTACATCATGAGATGATGAATCTTGGAAATGGGGTGGCAGGATGACGAAGGTTGTGCGGGGGATTTGTGTGGCGGCGGTGCTGTGCGTAGGCTGCTGCGGCGGTTGCCGGGACAAGAGGAGAGCGGGCAGAAGAACCCGCGTCCGAGGAACCGGCGCCGGTTGAGGCGGTTGGGACGGATGCGGACCTGCATCTGCTTCTGCTGGGCTGTGACCGCGCGGCATCGCTGACCGACAGCATGCTGTTGGTCTCGGTCTCGCCTGCAAGCGGGGACGTGCGCGTTCTGCAGCTGCCGCGCGACACCTACGCCGCCTACACCGAGCGTGACTACAAAAAGCTCAACGGCGCCTACAACACGCTGGCATCCGGCAATCGCTGGTATCGGCGCTCGGCGTGCGGATTGACTATACTGCAGTCTACGATCTCGACTGCGTGCGCCGCGCGGTGGATGCGGTCGGCGGCGTGGAGCTGGAAATCCCGAGCGCCATGCGATACAGCGACCCGGTGCAGGGGCTGGAGATTGATCTGCCCGCCGGGCGCCACCGGCTGAACGGCGCGCAGGCAGAGCAGTTTATCCGCTTTCGGGCAGGGTATGCCGAT
>USMO01000164.1 GCA_900555785.1 uncultured Eubacteriales bacterium
GCCGGGACTGTGGTCCACCCGCACGATGCCCCGCTTGCCGGAACTTCGGTGCGGCGCGCGGTCTTCCCGCCTCCCCCGCCGCAACAGGAACCGCTGTTCGTCTACGAGCCGGACAGCACGCTGCTGCACAGCGTAACGGTCTGGAAGCCCCGCACGTCGCATGCCTACTACGACGGCTTTTGCAAGACCGCCGAGCAACTTGCCGCGCGGCACGGCACACCGGTGCAGCCGGTCCCCTTTTTCTCTTATGTCCCGCAGTACGACCAAATGACCCCCTCCCAGCTTGCCTGGTATCTCTGCCTGCGCGACTGCATCCGGCAGGAGGTCTACCCCGCCACCGATTACAGCTATCTGCTGCTTCTGGTCTTTGAGATTCTCAACCTTGGCGACCGCGCCGACCCTGCAGACGGGCTGGCGGTCCTTCTGCACGTCTGGCAGCATTACCGGGAGGTCTACCCCCGCCTGGACGGCTACCTGCCGGAGTGGATTTGCGACTACTGCCTGATTCACCGCCTGCCGCCGCCCGCGCTCTCGCATGAGGACCGCAAGGAGATTATGGCGCACTGTGCCCTGAAGGAATTTTACGTTTCCGGCGGTCCGGACGGTTACCTGCAGGCGCTGCTCTGCTTTGCCTCCAATTACGACTACCGCAAAAGCAAATTCTGCACGGCAGAGAATCTGCCGCTGTTCGACCGCGTGGTCCCGGCGGTGCTTGCATGCGTGATGGAAAAGCTCAGCGGGGAGGGCAAACTCTTCTCGGAATTGCGGATGGACGACAGCCGCCTGCAGCGCTTTGCCTACAGCGGGGCGCTTTGCGCTTCGGTCAATCAGCGAAAACTGGAGGTCAGCTATTGCTCCTTCTCGCGCTCGCACGAGCTGCGGTTTCTGGTCACTGACATTGTGAAATACACTGAAAACCGCCTGCGCGCGCATCTCGGCATCCGCTCCCGCATAACGGTCTATGCGCTGCCAACCGAGGTGCGGGAGGTCATCGACGCGGAATGCACGCGGCTGCTCCCGCCCAAAGAGATTGTCCGCAAACCCAAGCCGGTTGAGGTCCCGGAATACGAAAAACTGTACGACCTCCCCCGTGCGGCGCTCGACCCTGCGCACGCAGCCGAAATCGAACGCGCATCGTGGGACACCACCCAGCGGCTGGTGGATGCTTTTGAGGAGTCGGACGAACCGGCGCCGGTCCCGCAGCCGTCTCCCCCGCCAGCGGCGCCGGAGCAGCCCCCACAGCTGGAACGCCCTGCGCCGGATTCCCCCTTTGCCCCATACCGCGATTTTCTGCGTGCGGTGCTGGCGGGGGACCCCAAAAGCATCCGATCCGCTGCGGCACAAGCCGGAGGGCTGCCCGACGCGCTGGCAGACAAGATCAACGAGTTGGCAGCCGATACTCTGGGCGACATTCTGCTGGAGGACACCGGCAACGGCTGGCAGGTCCTCGACGATTACCGCGGCCGCCTGGAGCAGATTGTATCGGAACATCCCACCTGAAGCAATATCCCCTACCGCCTCCCCCACAAAGCCGAGGTCACCTGAAAGGAGCCAGTCATGGAACAGAATTCAACACCCGACGTGCGGCAGGTCCCGCGCCGCATTCTCGCATCGCTGCTTGCATCGGTGTCAGCCGGGGTTGTCCCGCGTGCAGGGGCACCCTATCTTGCCATCGGCAGGCAGGATGAGATTGCAGCGCTGCTGTCCGACCTGGAAACGGTCAACGACGGCGGCGGCTCCATGCGCTTTCTCATCGGCAGATACGGCAGCGGCAAGAGTTTTCTGATGCAGCTGATTCGCGGTTACGCGCTCGACCGAGGCTTTCTGACCGCCGACGCCGACCTTTCCCCCGAGCGGCGGCTCTACGGCAGCGGGGGCAGCGGCGTTGCAACCTACCGCGAACTGATGAAAAACCTTGCCTCCAAAGCCTCTCCGGACGGTGGAGCGCTGCCGCGCGTCATTGCCCGCTGGATTACCGGGCTGCAGACCGATCTGACCGCCTCCGGGCTTTCCCCTGAGAGCGAAGGCTTTGCCACCGCGCTCAACCGGCGCGTGCTGGATGCCATGCAGGAGGTCGAATTTCTGGTCGGCGGCTTTGACTTTGCCCATGTGTTGACCGCCTATTTCCGCGCCTACACCGACGGAGACGACGAAAAAAAGAGCGCCTGCCTGCGTTGGCTGCGCGGAGAGTTTACCACCAAGACCCAGGCGCGGGGCGAGCTGGGCTTTCCGGTTTCGGTCATCATCGATGACGACAACTGGTATGATTTTCTCAAGCTATGGGCTGCCATGGCGCGCGTGATGGGCTATCGCGGGCTGGTGGTCTTCATCGACGAGTGCGTCAATCTTTATAAAATTCCGCACCGCATCAGCCGCGAAAACAACTACGAAAAAATCCTTTCCATGTTCAACGATACCCTGCAGGGACGCGCCCCCGGGCTTGCGCTGGTCCTGGGCGGGACACCGCAGTTCCTCGAGGACACCCGGCGCGGGCTGTTCAGCTATGAAGCGCTTCGCAGCCGGCTATGCGACAGCCGGTTTGCGCTGGAGGGGTTCAAGAACCTGATTGGTCCGGTGATTCGTTTGCGCAGGCTTTCGGATGATGAACTGTATGCCCTCATCGTGCGCGTTACCGGGCTTTACGCGCAGTATTACGACACCCAGCCGCGCATGACCCCCGAGCAGATGACGCAGTTCCTCGGCATCTGCCTCGCCCGCGCGGGCGCGGACAGCCTGATTACACCGCGCGAAATGCTGCGCGACTATATGACCGTGCTGAATATCCTGATGCAAAACCCGGAGGCATCGTTCGACGACGTGGTCGGCTCCGCTGTCACGCTGAAACACGACAGCGCGGATGAGGATACCACTCCCCCCGCCGACCAGCCGGAGAAAAAATCCTACACCATCGATGAAATAGACCTGTAACCTATAATATACTTGGTTAAAGTTCTTGGGGTTCTTATGGGTGACCGGCTGCGAAGCAACCAGTCAGTAGCGCAGCGTTGCTTCTCTCCGAAAGAAGCCCCCTAAGTGGGTTTGGGCAACGCCCAAGGTCTTAAAGGAGGTTGGATATGAACGGCGAAGAAATATTCGGGCGGTTTCCGGAGTTCATACGGGAGTTTATCTACGCCCAGGGGTGGGAGGCGCTGCGGGACGTGCAGGTGGCAGCAGCGGAATCCATCTTTGGCAGCAACAATAACCTGCTGCTGACCTCTTCAACCGCCAGCGGCAAGACCGAAGCGGCGTTTTTTCCCATCCTGTCGCTGCTGTGCGAGGACCCGCCGGAAAGTGTCGGCGTGCTCTATATCGCGCCGCTGAAAAGCCTGATCAACGACCAGTTCGGGCGCATCGAAGTCCTGCTGGACGAAAGCGGCATCCCGGTCACGCATTGGCACGGCGACGTTGCAGGGTCGCATAAGAAAAAGCTGCTGGAACGCCCGCGAGGCATCCTGCAGATTACGCCGGAATCACTGGAGTCGATGCTCATCAACCGGAGCAACGACATCCCGCGCCTGTTCGGTGACCTGCGCTTTGTCGTCATCGACGAAATCCATACGCTGACCGGCTCGGACCGTGGCAACCAAATCCTCTGCCAGCTTGCCCGCATCGGGCGCGTGCTCGGGCGGCATCCGCGTCGCGTGGGGCTGTCCGCAACCGTCGGCGACCCCGAAAAAGCCGCAGCCTGGCTGTCTGCCGGTTCCGGGCGGGCAACCGACATTCCAACCTTTGCGCAGGGCGCGCTGCGCTGGCGGCTGGGGCTGGCGCATTTCTACG
>USMO01000165.1 GCA_900555785.1 uncultured Eubacteriales bacterium
GCTTTTTGATAGTAAATCGTTGCGGTTTTGAAATCGCCGTCATCGGAATATAAATTGCCGATAGAAACGTAGTACTTCGGCTTTTTCTCGGCAAGTCGCTCATATTTCAGTATTTTGGAATTATTATCACTCATCCTATCTACTTCCATTGGTTTTTTCTATTATACCATATTCCTCCACTTTTTTCAATAGTTCTCCGCCGCCCATTCCAATGTTTTATATGTATGAGGTTCAAATCCCCGTGGACGCCTACCCTGTTTTCGGCTGAAAAAGACGCTCCTTTTTGTTCGCCATTGACATGACGGCGGTCTGTAAGGCATTTCTTACAGACCGTTTTTTCCTACATACCGCCATCTCAAACCTTACGGAGGGACCCCGATATGATACGGCTGGAAGAAGTGAACCCGGACAACTGGAGACTGGAACTGTACGTTCGGGAGGACCAGAAGAAATTTGTAGCGAACACGACCGTCCTGCCTGCAAGGGCATATGCCTACCGAAACGCCAGGAGCCGGGCTTTGGTCATCTACGATGACGAAACGCCGGTTGGGATGGCGCTGTATTATGATTATGAACCGGCGCATGCGTACAATTTCAGTCAATTGCTGATTGACGAGCGGTACCAGCGCAAGGGTTTTGGCTATCGGGCGGCACAGCTGATTCTTCGTGAAATGCAGGATGACGGCGTTTATAACAAGGTCATCCTTTGCTATATCGACGGAGACGAACCCGCAAAGCAGCTGTACTGCAAACTCGGTTTCCGTCACACCGGTGATGACGAGGAAGGCGAGATTATAATGGAGAAAAGACTTCGATAGATTCCGGGAATCGACAAAGACCGACCGGAAAACCCTCCCGTTCGCCCGCATTGCGGTTTTGCAACGGCTTTTTGGGCGCCTGTTCGTTTCCGTTGCTTGACGCAACGCGCGGGGTGTGGTACAATAGAGGCGAAAGGAGATGATCTGATGCTGAGTGAAAACATCAAAACCGTCCGAAAAGCCAAGGGGCTTTCGCAGGAGGGGCTGGCAATCCGGCTGAACGTGGTCCGGCAAACGGTTTCCAAATGGGAGCAGGGGCTGTCGGTCCCGGACGCCGACCTCCTGATTGCGCTGTCAGAGGTGCTGGAAACGTCGGTCAGCACACTTTTGGGCGATTCGGTCGCCGCACCGCAGGCAGACGGGCTGCAGGAGATTGCGGAAAAACTGGAGGACCTCAACCTCCGACTGGCAAAGGGGAACCGGCGAAAATGGGCGGTGCTTTCCCGCTCCCTGCTCGCATTGGCTGTCGTGACCGTTGCACTCTTTGCGCTGCTGCTCGTTCTGCAAAGCCCCTACCTCGGATGGGACTTCCGAGACCCCGAAACGGCGGTTGCGGGCACGCTGTTCCATGCGTTCGAATACCTCTTTGCCCGTCTTGCGCCGTTCGTTTTTGCCGGTGCGGTCATCGGCTGCATTGCCGCGCGGAAAAAGAGCCTGCCGCGCGCGTAAGGAACCGCACAGGGGTCCCCCTGACACAAAAAGCCTCGAACCAGGTCTGCCCGGACCCGGTTCGGAGGCTTTTTTCAGTTGTAGGTTCCCAGCCGGTGCATGCGCCCGCGAATTTCATGCACCGCTTTTTCGACAATCAGCACGGCCACCATCCCGGTCGCGATGCCCAGAATATCCACCAGCGTGGTGATACCGGCAGTAAAGCAGTCGCTCCAAGCGCCGTCCACTGCATAGCGCATGGTCTGGTACAATCCCTTTCCGGGCACCAGAGAGATCATCACCGCCAACATAAAGACCGTTTTCGGCGTTTTCGTCACCCGCGAGACCACCGCCGAATAGCCGTTCCCCAGGCAGGAGGCGAGCAGCAACGCAAAGAACGACTGCATCCCGTTTCGCACGCAGAGCAGCCAGAGCAGGCAGGTCAGCGCGCCGCCCGCTGCGGTAATCGGGAGCTGCTTGCCGCGCAGGCAAAACAGCAGCGAAAAGCCGACGGTCCCGGTCATTCCGGTCAGCAAAATCAACCAATCCTGTCCCGTCATAGTAACCCTCCCAAAGCCGTCAGCGCCAGCGCAACGCCGGCAGCCAACGCAAGCGATTTGATGATCGCCTCGGCGGCGCCCATCAGCCCGGACAGCGTGTCCCCCACCATCAGGTTTTCAATCGCGCCGGTGAGCGAAGCGCCGGGAATCAGCAGCATGATAACGCCGAACATGATTTGGTCGACCGAATTGCCGATGCCGACCCAAACCGTCAGAATGGCGCACACGCCCGCTACGAACGAGGCGTTGAGGTTGTACAGAATCTTGTTGATCGACAGCCTGTCCGACAGCATCTCCATGCCGAACACGCAGGCACCAACCAGCAGCGATGCCAGGCAATCCCCCAGGCTGCCGCCGAAGAAGACGGTAAAGGAGGCGCAGACGATCAGTGCCCCGATTGCGCGCGCCAGGTTGCGCGGTGCGCTCCGCACCATCGCCTCATTGTAAAGCCGCTTTGCCTCCGCAGGCGGGACCGGGTCGGTGCAAAGCCTTCGCGACAGGGCGTTCATCTCCTCCACGCGCCGCATGTTCTTCCGGCTGCCGTAGATTCTCCGGCTCAGGGTAATCGAGCCGCCGGAGCGGTCCGACACGCTGATAACGATCAGCGATGTAATGGCGAACACGTCCACCCGCTCGGCGCCGTATGCCCGGCTGATGCGGGAGACCGTGTCCTCCACGCGGCTGATCTCCCCCTCGCTGTAGAGAATCTGCACCCCGATGTCCAGCGCCACACCAACGCCGTCCCGCAGCAAAAACGGATCCTTCTCTGTTTGTTCCGCAGTCATTGCCGTTTCCTTTCCTTAGAAAATCACATCGCTTATTATACCATAAAAGACAGGATTTTGCAAGGGCTGACAGCAAATTTTCGACGGGGTCTGCGGGCTTTATATCCGATAGGCCAGCGCGGACGCCAGGTAGGCAAACAGGAGCGGTCCCCACCACCGCCGGGGGCGCTTTTGCACGGACCAGGTTGCCGCGCAGGGGAAATAAAACAGGTAAAACACCAGCAGCGCACACGCCGAGCGCGCGTCAAGAATGCCGGAGGAAAGCAGCGCCGCGCCAACATCTCCCCCGCTCGCGCCAAGCAGGACCCCCAGCGTGGAAAGCGCAGCCTCCTTTGCACAGGCGCCGCAGAGGAGCGCCGACACGATGCGCCAGTCGTTCAGCCCCTGCGGCAGAAAGACCGGAGCAATCCAGCCGCCCAGCACGGCAAGCGCGCTCTGCTCTGCCGGTACCATTCCCGCCTGCCCCGGGCAGAAATGAGACAGCAGCCAGACGCCGACCGAGCTGAGCAGAATCAGCCCGCCCGCGCGCGAAAAGAAATGCACCAGCTGCTCACAAACCGCCCCGAGAAGCTCGGAAAGAGACGGCAGCCGCAAAAGCGGCAGCGCGTCCCGATGGCAGACCGGCGGCGCGGCATGGCGGTCCAGCTTTGCATCCACCGCACAGAACAGCAGGAACACCACACCGCTCGCGGCCCACAACAGCGCGCAAATCCACCACCCTTTGCCCGGAAAAAAGGCGTTCGAAACCGTCAGGCAAAGCGGAATCCGCGCGGAGCATGCTACCGCCGGAAGATACCGGGCACAGCGGCGGCGCGCGCAGGCGTCCTTCATTCCGCGCGTGCAAAGGACCGCCGGAACGCTGCAGCCAAAGCCCAGCAGCAGCGGCGTAATCGCATCCCCGCGCAGCCCGAACCGCGAAAGCAGCGGGTCGAACAGCCG
>USMO01000166.1 GCA_900555785.1 uncultured Eubacteriales bacterium
GCCCCAGCTGGCGTCCCAGTGCGCGCACCTCGTCCTTGAACAGTCCGCGCAGCGGCTCCACAACGCCGATGAACTTCATATCCTTCGGCAGCCCTCCCACATTGTGGTGGCTCTTAATGGTTGCCGCTTTGTTGCCGCCGGATTCGATGACATCCGGATAGATTGTGCCCTGCGCCAGATACTTGACATCAGGCAGCTTGTTGGATTCTTCCTCGAAGGTCCGCACGAACTCTGCGCCGATAATCTTCCGCTTCTGCTCCGGGTCGGTAACGCCCTTCAGCTTCGAGAGGAACCGGTCCGCCGCGTTGACACGGATGAAATGCAGGTCGCGGTTCTTGAATGCCGCCTCCACCTCGTCCCCTTCGTTCTTGCGCATCAGACCGTGATCGACAAAAATGCAATGCAGCTGTCCCGGAATCGCCTTGGACAGCAGCGCCGCGCAGACCGAGGAATCCACGCCGCCGGAAAGCCCCAGCAGCACATGTGCGTCCCCGACCTGCTCTTTTGCCGCTGCAATCAGCTGTTTTTCCAGGTCGCGCAGGTTGTAATCCCCTGTTGCGCCGCAGACCGAATAAAGGAAATTGCGAATCATCGGGGTCCCGTTCGGGGTGCTTTCCACCTCCGGATGGAACTGCACGCCAAACAGACGGCGTTCGGTATTCTGAATTGCCGCATTCGGGCAGTCCTTGGTGTATGCGACCGAGGTAAAGCCCTGCGGCAGGACGGTGATGCGGTCGGTGTGGCTCATCAGACCGATCTGCTGCGCGTCCAAGCCCCGGAACATCACGGCATCGGGGTCGACCGTCATCGGCGTCTTGCCGTATTCGCTGACCGGGCATGGCTCAACCGTTCCGCCCGTGGACCAAGCCAGCAGCTGGGTCCCGTAGCAGATGCCCAGCACCGGAATCCCGAGATCAAATATTTTTTTGTCGCAATGCGGGGAGGCAGAATCGTACACGCTGTTGGGTCCGCCGGTCAGAATGATACCGATCGGAGACAGCTGCCGGATCTCCTCAACCGTAATCCGGTCGCCCGGTTTGACAACCGAATACACATTGCATTCCCGCACCCGGCGCGCAATCAGCTCCTTATACTGCCCGCCGAAATCGAGAATCAGAACCACCTGTGAAGCCATATCCGTCCCCTCTCAATCGATCTTGACGTACTCGTCTCTGCCTGCGCCGACCGAGACATAGGTGATCTTGCAGCCAACCGCCTTTTCGAGGTAGCGGACATAGTTCTTTGCCGCTTCCGGCAGCGACTCCCAGGTTCTGCAGCCCGACACATCGCCAAAGCCCGGCACATACTCCACAACCGGCTTTGCGCGGTTGAGACGCTCTCCTGTGGGGAAATTGACGGTCTTCTCGCCGTCCACTTCGTAAGCCACGCAAACCGGAATCCGGTCCAGATAGGACAGCACATCCAGCTTGGTCAGCGCAATTTCGGTTGCGCCCTGCACCTTCACACCGTAGCGCGATGCCGGAATATCAAAGGGACCGACGCGGCGGGGTCTGCCGGTTGCAGCACCGTATTCGCCACCGGCCTTGCGCAGCGCCTCGGCTTCGTCACCGAACATCTCAGCGGTGAACGGTCCTTCGCCCACGCAGGTGGAATATGCCTTCATGATGCCGATGGTGTCGGTCAGCTTTGCGCCGGGGATGCCGGCGCCGATGGGCGCGTATGCCGCGATGGTCGAGGAAGACGAGGTGTAGGGATAAATGCCGTAGTCGATATCACGCAGGGCTCCCAGCTGGGCCTCAAACATGATCTTCTTGCCGGCATCGTCAGCATCTGCCAGGTACTGGCCGACATCGCAGATGTAAGCGCCGAACACTTCCTGGAAGTGCTTGCACCAGTTCCACATATCGTCCACGCTGACAGGCTTCTGGTTATAAATGTTGACCATGGTCAGGTTCTTGGATTCCACCAGGGTTTCCAGGCGCTTGCGCACACCGGCATCCATGTGGACCAAATCGCCCATGCGCAGGGTTTTCTTCATGTACTTATCACCATAGGTGTAAGCAATGCCGCGCTTGGTGGAACCAAACTGTGCGCCCGTTTTGGCAAGGCGGGCCTCCTCCAGGCCATCCTGCTCCACATGGAACGGCATGGTGATGGTAGCACGGTCAGAAATTTTCAGGTTGTCCGGGGTAATCTTAACACCCTGTTCGCGCAGGGCGGCGATCTCTTTTTCGAGATGTTCCGGGTCAATGACCATACCGCCGCCCATAACACAGACAATGCTGGGATGCAGGATGCCGGAGGGCACCAGGTTCAGTACGAACTTGCCGCACTCGTTTTTGACGGTGTGGCCGGCGTTGTCGCCGCCCTGGTAACGGGCAACGATGTCATAATCGCGGCAGAGCAGGTCCACCATACGACCCTTGCCCTCGTCGCCCCAGTTGATACCGGTAATTGCAGTAAGCATGAAAAATAACCTCGCTTTGGCAAAATGTACAGCCTTTTCCGTTCAGTCTGCCGGGTGGCTGACTGATTTCTTGTAGCCGGGATTCGCCGCCAGCTATATTATAGCAAACCTGCTTGCAAATTCCAATACCCCGGCACAATTTTGTGCAAACCACACAGCCCCGCGCCAGCCGGGCCGCCACTTTGAACAGAGGATCAGTGGCGCACCTGCAGCTTGCGGCGGGTGCCGTCCGGCTCAATCACCGTGGTGTGCTCCAGCTGGTCAATCATGGATGCGCGGATATCGGCCAGGTATTCCTGCCGCAGGGCGTCACGCTCCGCCAGTTCGGCTTCCGTCAGGCCAGAAGTTTTTGCTTTATGAGCCAGCGCATTGATGCGCGCGATTTTTTCTTTTTCCATAGGGTTCTGTTCCTTTCCTTATATAAGGATATCCGGGCAACAGGTCTGCCGCCCATGGCAGAGCATTGGGTGCTCTGCCACGGGTATTATAACACACCCGCTTCCCTTTTGTGAATGCAGGGCTGTACTTTTTGCAAAAAAGCTGTATAATAGAAAAGTATCCGCTTTTGACGGGGGTATTTTTCCCTGCTGCGGTACGCGATGTATTTTTTCAAAAAAGACAGGAGACAACCCATGAAAAACACCAACCTGACCCGCGCTGCTGCCAGCCTGCTGGCATGCGGCATGGTTTTTGGCCTAACTGCCTGCAGTTCCAGCGCATCCTCCAGCGAAGCAACCGCCGAGAGCGCAGCTTCCAGCGAAGCTGCCGGTGAAAGCACTGTTCCTGACGACGCTACCGCAGAAAGCGCCGCCGATGATTATTCTTATCTGGCTGATTTTTCTTTCAGTGATGCCTATGACGAGAATGGCTACCTGAAAGGCATCACCGCGCTGGATTACGTCACGCTGCCGGATACTGAGAGCTTTACCCTTTCGGACGATGCCACCACCGTGAGCGACAGCGATATTGACAATTACATTTCCAACAACATTCTTTCCAACTATAAGACCACCAACGAGATCACCAACCGCGCCGCCGAAAACGGTGACACTGTGAACATTGACTTTGCCGGTTCCATTGACGGCGTTGCCTTTGACGGCGGCACCGGCAGCGATTATGATCTGACCCTGGGCAGCGGCACCTTTATTGACGGCTTCGAGGATCAGATCGTTGGCCACATGCCCGGCGAAACCTTTGATGTGAATGTCACCTTCCCGGATGACTACCAGGCCACCAACCTGGCCGGCAAGGA
>USMO01000167.1 GCA_900555785.1 uncultured Eubacteriales bacterium
TTCTACCACAGGGGGCTTTTTTCGTATTGTCCGTACAATTTGGGGCAGTTCACTTTGCGATATGGGGAATCTTTTTTTATTTCATGAAGCCATAAGGTCTTTCCGCAATCTGCTCGCCGAGCTTGATGGGGGTCTCCTCGCCCGATTCGGTGGCGTGGAGCAGGTCGGTCGGCTCTGCAATCGCATCGCGGCTGACCAGCAGAATAATCGTGCTCCCGCCGTATTGGAAATAGCCTTTTTCCTCGCCGCGCGAGACCGTTTTTTCTTCGTGCAGATTGCAGATGCGTCCGACAAACATCGCGCCCACCTCAATCTGCGTCAGAAGCCCGAACCGCTCGGTTTTAAGCGTGCAGACCGACCGGCAGTTTTCGGTAAAAACCGGTCCCCGCTCCAGCGCAATCGGACGCACCGTGTGCAGCCGCCCCGGAATGAACCGGTTTGCGCTCTTTTCCCCGTCCTCTGGATAGCAATACCGGTGGTAGTGGCTGACGCAAAGCCGGAACACGAACACGTAACCGTCCCGGTAATGCGCTGCCAGCTCTGCATCGCGTAACAGCTCCGGCAGCCGGTACTGACTCTGCTTGACCGGCAGCACAACGTCATCCGTTGCGCGGTAAACACTCAGCAGCCCGTCACAGGGCGAAATCAGATGCGCGGGATCACGGTCAATCGGGCGCAATTCCGGACGGATGCGCCGGCAGAAACAGTCGTTGAAGCTGCGGTAGCGCTCGGGCAGATAGTCGTTCCGGTCGATGCCGTTCTTGCGGAAAAAGCCGCCGATCAGCGGGCGCGACAGCGGGGAATCCAGCAGTACGCCACTGCATTTCGACACCCATCGCGCCGTCAGCAACCGCAGGAAAACGCGCCCGGGTACCGTATGGTACAGAAACCGCAGCCCGGCGCTTTCCTGCCGCTTGTTTGTCTGTTGTTTCATCAGCCGATCCGATGCTTGAAGATGAAGAAGTAAAGCACGAACAGCGCAACCTCAACCAGCCCGATTCCCACCATCAGCAGCACGCCGCGCGTGCCGGGCTTCGGGATCTGGATTTTCGAAATGAACAGGAACCCGGTGATGATGATACAGATGAAGTACAGCACGGCAATGTCTGCCGGAGAAAAGATATACTGCAGGAGCATGACCGTTGGGAAGATCAGCGCCGCCGTGGTCACCGGCACCCCGGTGAAATACTTGCGCGGGCAGCTTTCGGTCTTCTGCCGCTCTTCCTCTTCCACGTTGAAGTAGGCAAGCCGAATCAGCGCCGCCAGCACATAGAGAATCAGGCAGGCGAAACACAGCGCGTAAAGCAGCTTGCTGGACCAGTGCGGCATGGTACCGGACACCAGTCTTTTCAGAAACAGCTCGTTCTTAATCAGCGACGCCCCGATGCAGGCGGGCAGGACGCCGAACGCAACCAGGTCGGAGAGAGAGTCGATCTGCACGCCGAATTTTTTCGCCGTTTCCGAGCGGTTGGCTTTCGTGCGCGCGACCTTGCCGTCAAATGCGTCAAACAGACCGCACAGGAGAAGGAAAAAGATTCCGATGAAAGGATGTCCCTTTCCCCAAAGCGACACCATGATGCCGGAGCTTGCCGACAAGAGGGACAGATAGGTGAGTACGACGGTATAATCATAAATGCCAATCATAACCGATTCCTCCTTTTTCTCAAGGACAGGTATTTCACAAGGACTGCGGCGCCGCAGATGAGAATGCAGATATAGAACGAAACCGACCGGCTGAGCAGCTCCAGATTTCCGGCGCCTGCGGCGGTCTGGACGCTGCTGTAGCAATCCAGCATCAGGTAATCGGAAACGCCCATTGCGCCGGGGATTGGGACGCAGTTGGACCCCAGCACAACGAAGCCCTGCAGAATCCAGATGTCAAACGCCTGCGCGGGGGCACCGCCGGTTGCGAGAAAGACGAACATGGTAACGGCAATCTGCGACGCGCGCTGCAGGAAATTGAACAGGAATGCCCGGACAAGCATGCCGCCGCGACCGTGCAGCATTTGCGCGTAGCGTGCGTAATCCTCCATATAAGCCCGCAGTTTTTCGCGCTTCTCTTCCGGGCGGCGCAGCAGATGCAGCCTTGCCAGGAGGCGCAGCGCGGCATCGCAGATGCGGTGCAGGGCCTTTTCCCGCTTCAGCAGCATGACAAAGAAGACAGCCAGCAGGACCTGCGCGGCGATGCCGATGATGATCAGAATCTGCGAAAAACGGTTGAAACGGAGGAACAGATGCGGTCGCGTCACCAGGCAGATCAGCGCGATGGTGAGGATGGACAGCGTGTACATGACCAGGTTGACCACCAGCGCTACCGCGGTCACCATGCCGGGGATGCCATCCTTGATCATGAAGTATGCGCTTGCGGGCTGCCCGCCGGTTGCCGACGGGGTGATTGCGGAAAAGTAGATGTCCCCTGCCGACCAGACGAAGCCGGGCAGCAGCCCTTTTCGGTAGCCGAAACTGCGGGTAATGGAAAGCAGCGCAACACCCTCCAGGGCAATAAAGCCGAGCATTGCCACCACGGCAGCGGCAAGCCAGCCCGGATTTGCCCTTCGGATATGCCCCAGGAACTCCGAGAAGGAAAAATCCTTGATCTGTGCGGTGACCGCCCAGACAGTCAGGGCGGCAATCAGGAGGAACGCCAGGGTAAAAATCCAGTTCTTTTTTCCGGACGGAGGCGCAGGCGGCAGCGGTTCGGCTCCGTCCGGCTCCTCCCGGTAGAGCTCCCGCCCGTTCTGCGGGTCAAGATTCTGATTCATTATAACTCCCCTATCGATGAGTTCGGCGCGCCGTAAAGGTCCGGGGTGCGCCGGGAGAACGCCGGCTCCCGTTTGCGGAGCCAGCCGACGGTGCCGAGCAGCCGGGTCAGAAGATAGCCCAGCTCCACAGCGAGGATGCCGGCGAAAATATCCGGCAGGTAATGCTGTTTGATGAAAACGGTGGAAGCGCAGACCAGAACGGTCAGGGCACCGTTGAGCAGGCGCACCGGCAGCGGGATTTCCCGCACCCGAAGCAGCGCGCGAAAGGCAAGCCAGCTGCCCAGGCAATGGATGGACGGAAAGAGGTTATCCGGTGTATCTGCCGCGTAAATCCAGCGGACCAGCGTGCTCCAGAGGTCGCTCCCGGTCACCTCCGGGCGCACGATGGCGGTCGGAAAAATCAGGAACCCGAGCAGACAGGTCGTTTTGGCGATGAGGTTGACCGAAAAGGTCTCGAAGCAGAGCGCTCTGGAATGCCGCAGGGTAAAGAAGTAGCACAGCCCCCATTGCAGGTATGCCAGGCAGTAAAACAGGACGAACGCCGGAACGAACGGAATATACCGGTCGATTGGCATTTCAAAAATGTGCGCCGGATAGTGGCGGTTGATCAGGCGCGTTCCGTAAAAGGTCAGCGCGTTATATACGGGGATTGTGACAGTCGGAATCCATGCGTAGGAAGGGTAAAACCGGGCAAGCGTATCTGTCACCCGTGTCATGCGGTAGTTCTTCATAGCTCCTCCTGGCAGGGTTCTTTTTATAGTATACCACACTTTTCCCCAAAAGTCAACCACCTTTTTCTCTTTTGTATAGACCTCAGGTGTACAGACCTCAGGGCTCTGCCCTGAAACCCGCTTAGGGGGCTTCTTTCGGAGAGAAGCAACGCTGCGCTACTGACTGGTTGC
>USMO01000168.1 GCA_900555785.1 uncultured Eubacteriales bacterium
AGGTTTTTTACGTGTTGTTATCCGGTTGCCCTTTGCGGTGAAGTTGCGGGCTCTTGGGAGCCCGCCGGAAGGAGGCTCTACACGGATTTGGGGTAGAACTTCGGGGGGACCGCCTTTGCTTCGCTCGGTGGGGTGGGCGGGTTTATGCGACTTGGGTGTCTTGTAGGGAACGACCCATGTGTCGTTCCGTTTTTTGGGGAATGATGGCGGGGTAGGGTGGGTTATGTACTTTTTGTCCGTCTTAGATAGTAAAGATTGGCTTGCCCCGAACGATAGAAACGGTGCCTTTTTTACTATCCAAGACGGATAAAGCGCCAACGAAACACGCCCCGAACAGCCCCGTATCATCCCTCCCCGCCCTCATTCAGCCGCTTTGCCGTTTCGGCTGTTGCGAGAGCATCGATCATCGAGCCGATGTCACCGTCGAGGAAGCGGTCGAGGGAATAGAGGGAGAGCCCGATGCGGTGATCGGTCACACGACCCTGGGGGTAGTTGTAGGTCCGGATGCGCTCGCTGCGGTCACCGGTCCCGACCTGACCGCGCCGGTCGGCGGCGATCTTTTCATCGCGCTCGCGCAGGGCACGGTCGTAAAGAATCGTCCGGAGCATCGCCATCGCCTTGTCGCGGTTTTTGAACTGGCTGCGCTCTTCCTGGCATTCCACCACAACGCCGCTCGGCTTGTGTGTCAGGCGCACGGCGGATTCGGTTTTGTTGATATGCTGACCGCCCGCGCCGCTTGATTTGCAGGATTCGAAAATCAGATCGGCAGGGTTGATTGCGATGTCGACCTCCTCTGCCTCGGGCAGGACCGCAACCGTTGCCGTTGACGTCTGAATGCGCCCCTGCGACTCGGTCAGCGGGACGCGCTGCACCCGGTGGACGCCGCTTTCAAACCGGAAGCGCGAATAGGCACCGTCCCCGATGACCGAAAAGACCACCTGCCGGTAGCCGCCCAGTTCGGTCGGTGTTTCGCTCATCAGCTGGCAGGAAAAGCCGATGCTCGCCGCATACATGTTGTACATCCGGTAGAGCACCGCCGCAAACAGCGCCGCTTCTTCGCCGCCGGCACCCGCGCGGATTTCGATCATCACGTTTTTTTCGTCCCGGGGGTCGCGGGGGAGCAGCAGGACCGTCAGCTCGCGCTCGGTCTTCTCTGCCGCATCGCGCGCGTCGCGCAACTCCTCCGTTGCCAGGTCGTGCAGTTCGCTGTCGCCGCCCTCCAGAAGGGAGAGTGCGTCGGCGATGCGTTCCTGCGCCCCGCTCCATGCCCGGTAAGCCTCCATGACCGGGGTCAGAGCCTTGTAATCCTTCATCACGCGGCGCAGCTTTTCGGGGTCGGAGGCAACCGCCGGGTCGGACATCGATGCCTCCAGCCCGCGGTACTGCTCCTCGGTACCGCGCAGCTGGGAGAGCAAAGTCTCGGTCATGCGAAATGATAGAACGCAACGAATGCGCGGTATGCCTCGTAAAGGTCGGTCTTTGCAATCGCCTCATAGGGCGCGTGCATCGAGAGCACCGGAACGCCGAGGTCGATGGTGTCGATGTTGTGGTTTGCCATATACTTTGCAATGGTTCCGCCGCCGCCGACATCGATCTTGCCCAGCTCGCAGGTCTGCCAGACCACGCCCGCCGCATTCAGGCAGCGGCGTACCCAACCGACCAGCTCGGCAGAGGCATCCGAGGTGCCGCTTTTGCCGCGCGAACCGGTGAACTTGCACATGGCAACGCCGCAGTTGATCAGCGCCGCGTTGCGCTTTTCGTATACTTCATCAAAATTCGGGTCATAGGTTGCCGCAACGTCACTGGACAGGCACTTGGACGCTGCGCGGACCGCTGCTTCATTGCCGCCCAGCGCGCGGGCAAACTCTGCCAGCAGGTCGACGATTACGCTGCACTGCATGCCGGTCACGCCGTCGCTGCCGATTTCTTCCTTGTCGGCGAGGATGCACATGGTGGTGTGCAGCTTCTCGTCGGCATCGATCATGGCGGTCAGGGACGGATAAGCGCAGCAGCGGTCATCGTGACCGTAGCCGCAGATCATCGAGCGGTCAAAGCCGACATCGCGTGCCCGTGCTGCCGGAACGATGCAAAGCTCCGCAGACTGGAAGTCGGCTTCGGTGATGCCGTATTTCTCCTGCAGGTAGGCAAGCACGTTCGCCTTGACTGCGTCCTTGTCCTCGTCTGCCAGCGGGCGGCTGCCGACCAGAATGTTCAGCTTCTCCGCAGAGAACGCCGTGCCGACGGTCTTTGCATTTTCCGCTGCTGCCAGATGAGGGAGCAGGTCGGTGATATACATCACGGGGTCGCTCTCGTCTTCGCCGACCGTCACGTTCACAACCTCGCCGTCCTCCTTCACCACAACGCCGTGCAGCGCCAGGGGCATTGCCAGCCACTGATACTTGCGGATGCCGCCGTAGTAGTGGGTTTTGAGGAAGCAGAGATCGCTGTTTTCAAACACCGGGTTCTGCTTGAGGTCCAGGCGGGGGGAGTCGATGTGTGCGCAGGTGATGCGCACGCCCTCGTTGATCGGCTCGGAGCCGATGCGGAAGACGAACAGGTTCTTGCCGCGGTTGTTGTAGTAGCGCTTGTCACCGGCGGTCAGCTTATCGCCGAAGCGATAGGGGGTGTAACCAGCCGCTTCTGCCATCTTCACGCCCAGTTCCACGGCTTCCCGCTCGGTCTTTGCGCTGTCCAGAAACTTCACATAGCCCTTGGCGTATTCGTAAGCCTCTGTAACAACCTTGTCGCCTGCTGCTTCAAAGACCGTCTTTTTCTCGTAAACATTCGGATTGGTTTCTTTCTTGTCTGCCATTGTTTTGTGCTCCTTTATCATTGGTAATAGAGTGAAGTATACATGTTTTTTCCCTTGATCACGCCGGAGACGAACTTCGCCACGGCGCTGTCGGGGATTTTGGTCAGCCTGCCCTGCTTGTTCAGGCAGTTCGGGTCCATGACCCATTTGTCAACCGTTTCGGTCCCGGCACGCCAGGCGGCAAAGACCGGCTCCCACATGCCGTACCGCCCGTAGAGTGCGGAAAGATAGGCGCACCCGGCGCGCAGATTGGTTGCGGGGTCGTAGAGCATTCCGGCATCCGGAACGGCTTCGTGCAGGACCTCGGTGTAGATGGTTTCCAGCCGCTCCGGGGTCAGCCGGAACAGACCGATGCCGCCGTCTGCGTTCTTTCCGCCGCTGTCAAAGCCGCTCTCCGCACGAATGAGCGCCCAGACCGCCGCTTCGGGAATGCCCGCGTCCGCTGCCGCCTTGGCAATCGGTTCGCGGTAAGCCGCCGGGCGGGAATACTTGCCCTTTTCGATTGCCGTTGCAATGCCGTCAAATGCGAAGCCGAAGCCGACCGACAGCAGAATCAGAAGGAAGAATACCGCCACGCGGCGGGTGGTCAGCTTCATGCTTCCAGCACCCCCGTTTCCGTCAGAATGTTCCGCACGGCATCGGTCAGCCGGTTGGCGCTGCCGTTGTTCTCGATGATGTAGTCGGAATGGGCGCGGAAGAAGCTGTCGGGCTTCTGGGATGCCATGCGCCGCAGCGCGTCCGCTTCGGCAATGCCGTCGCGGTGCGTGATGCGCCCGAGCCGGATTTCCCGGTCGGCAAGCACGGAGACGATGACGTTGCAGATCCGGTCCGCGCCCGCTTCAAACAGCTG
>USMO01000169.1 GCA_900555785.1 uncultured Eubacteriales bacterium
GCCGCGCGCTGGGAACAGTTCTACGTGATTCGGAACAACGATGACCCGGTCACGCATCTGCCGCCGCGCGCGTTCGGCTTCTGCCATGCCGGGAACCTGCTGCAGGTGTCCGACGGCGTCACTTCCGGCATCGACGCGCACCGTCCGGAAAGCTACCTGGCGGCGCTGGGAGCAGAACAATAACACAAACCTTTGCGCGGTCTCTTGCAATTTCCGGGCAGATATGGTATAATGAGCAGGAAATGACACGACAGAAAGAAGAAAGTATGGCACATCTCCACTCCCCCTCGCACGACATGACCGAACAGCTGGACCACGGAAAGATTCTGCCGCTGGTTTTCCGGCTGACCGTTCCTGCCGTCATCGCGCAGCTGATTACGTTCCTTTACAACATTGTCGACCGGATGTACGTTGCAAAAATTCCGGATTCCGGCATGGATGCCCTGGCGGCGCTTGGCATTGTTCTGCCGATTACCCTGATGATTCAGGCTTTCGCCAACCTGGTCGGGCTTGGCGGTGCCCCGCGCGCCGGGTTCCGTCTGGGTGAGGGCAACCGCCCGGAGGCAAACCGGATTTTCAACACGGCGCTGCTCCTGCTGCTTACCGGCGGTGCTGCGCTCGGGGTTCTGACGTTCCTTCTGGCGCGCCCGATTGTGGTGCTCTTCGGCTGCCCGCCGAGCGCGGTTGAATTTGCGGTCTCCTACCTGAAAATCTACGCCTGCGGGACCGGTTTCGTCATGCTGGCGCAGGGGCTGAACCCCTTTATTCAGACCGAGGGGCATTCGTTTGTTGCGATGGGCTCGGTGCTGATCGGTGCCCTGACCAACATTGCGCTTGACCCGCTGTTCATCTTTGCTTTTGGGATGGGGGTGGAAGGCTCCAGCCTTGCAACCGTGCTCTCTCAGCTGCTTTCCTGCGTCTGCATTCTGGTGCATTTCTGCTCCCGCCGGTGTCTGTTCCGGTTCCGGTTAGCGGACATGCGTCCGCAGCGCGCGCGGCTGGCAAACATTCTCTCGCTCGGGATTACGCCGTTTGTCATGACAATCACCGAATGCGCGATTCAGATTGTTTTCAACGTGAATCTGAACCGCTCGACCGGCGGAAACAAGGATTACACGGCTGCTCTGACGGTCATGCTCAGCGCGCTGCAGCTGATTTCCCTGCCCCTGAACGGGCTTGGGAACGGGATGCAGCCATTTGTCAGCTACAACTACGGAAAGGGCAATGCGGAGCGTCTCGGCAAGGGCATTCGGTATGTGACCGTCATTGCGTTTCTCTTTGGAACATCGATTTGGGGCGTTTCGATGGCGGTACCGACGCTTTACGCCCGGCTTTTCTCCGCAAGCGACAGTGTGACCGAGATTGTGCGGCGCTACTGTCCGCTGTTCCTGATGGGTTCGATCATGTTTTTTGTGCAGATGACGCTTCAGAATGTCAATGTTGCGCTCGGGCAGGCAAAGTCGGCGCTTGCGCTCGCGGTGACGCGCAAGGTCATCATTCTGATTCCGCTCTGCTTCACGCTGACCCATTTTCTCGGGTTCCGCGGTGTCTATCTCTCCGAGGGCATTGCCGATCTGGTTGCCGGGACCATCACCTCAATCGTCATCTTTACCTCCTTCCCCCGCATCTTCCGCCGCCGCGCCGAGGAAGTTGCCAGGGAGATGTAGGGCTTTAAGGCCTTGGAAGACCTTGGGACGCTGTCCCAAACCCTGTTTAGGAACTTCTTGAAAGAAGTTCCTAAAAACCTCAAGAACTTTCCCGCAGGGGGATACCACCTGCAGCTTCGAAAAATTTTCGTGCCGCGTTTGCGGTATCCCCCTGCGGGAAAGTTTTTGAAGATTCTTAAGAAACTTTTCTCAAAAAGTTTCTTAAGCGGGGTTTGGGGCGGCGCCCCAAGGTCTCCCAAGATCTTAAGGACCTACATATCCTGATAACATCACGAACGGAGGGAATGAAAGATGGAAGATATGAAAGAGTGGAAAGAAATGACGGCTGCGGAATGGAACCCGGTGTTTGAGCGGATTGGGCGGGATTGGATGTTGATTTCGGCATCGGACGGCGAGCGGGAGAACACGATGACCGCGTCGTGGGGCGGCATTGGCATTGTCTGGAACCAGCCGGTTGCGGTCTGCCTGATTCGCCCGGAGCGTTTCACCTATCCCATTGCCGACCGCGCCGAAAGGCTCTCGCTTGCGTTTCTGCCGGACGGCTACCGGGACGCGCTGAAGTTCTGCGGGCGGGAAAGCGGCAGAGACCATCCCGACAAGTTTGCGGCGGCGGGGCTGACGGTTGCGCACGAGGGCGAGGTCCCCTATCCTGCCGAGGCAGACACCGTGCTCATCTGTCGCAAGCTGTATGCCGACGACCTGCGTGCCGGGCGGTTTCTGGACCCCGGCATTCTGCCCGCCTGCTACCGGGACGGCGGGCTGCACCGTGTTTTCGTCTGCCGGATTGAAAAAGTCCTGAAAAGAGGTTGACAAAATCAGCCGGATATGGTACAATAATATATTAGATGAATTGTACTATCCGAAAAAGTGAGGTTCCCTATTATGCATTGGTCAGAAGAGATCGCGCAAAAGATCATCGACCGCAACCCGGACAAGGAGGAGTATGTCTGTGCTGCAGGCACCAGCCCTTCCGGCTCGGTCCACATCGGCAACTTCCGCGATGTTGCCACGCCCCTGTTTGTCGTCAAAGCGCTGCAGAAGAAGGGCAAAAAGGCGCGCCTGCTGCTGTCTTGGGATGATTACGACCGCTGCCGCAAGATCCCTGCCAACGTGCGCGAAGTGGTTGGTGACAGCTACGACAAGTATATCGGCTGCCCCTATGTGGACATTCCCGACCCCTGGGGCTGCCACAAGAGCTTTGCCGCACATTTTGAAGACGAATACCTGCAGGCGCTGAAGCGCTTCGGCATTGAGATTGACTGCCGCTATCAGGCAGACCTCTACCGCTCCGGCGCTTACACGCAGGATATTCTCGAAGCCCTGCAAAAGCGGAAGGAAATCTTTGAGATCCTCGATTCCTTCAAGACCAAGGATCCCGACAAGACCCCGGAGGAGCTGAAAGCCGAGCACGATGCGGAAAAGGAAAAATACTACCCCGTCAGCATCTTCTGCCCGGAATGCCATTCCGACTTCACCGCCATCGAAAGCCTCTCCGATGACTGCACAACGGCAGAATACACCTGCCGCTGCGGGCATCACGGCACCTTCCACTTCCTCACCGATTTCAACTGCAAACTGGGCTGGAAGGTTGACTGGCCGATGCGCTGGAGATACGAAAAGGTTGACTTTGAGCCGGGCGGGAAGGACCACGCGGCGCCCACAGGCTCCTATTCGAACGCAAAAATCATCTCCAAGAAGATTTTCGGCTATGAGCCGCCGATCTTCCAGGGCTATGAATTTATCGGCATCAAAGGCATGACCGGCAAGATGTCGTCCTCCTCGGGTCTGAACCTGACGCCGGACGCGCTGCTGAAGCTCTACCAGCCCGAAATCATTCTCTGGCTCTACTCCAAGACAGACCCGACCAAGGCGTTTGACTTCTGCTTTGACGACGGGATTCTGCGCCAGTATTTCGAGTTTGACAAGATGCTCACCGAGGTAAAGGAGGGCACCGCAAACGAATATCCCCGTGCCATTATGTACAACAC
>USMO01000170.1 GCA_900555785.1 uncultured Eubacteriales bacterium
TCATTGCCGTCTCCGTCTCCGGGCTCGTCCTCTGGAATGTCCAGCTTGTTCAGAATCGACGCAATGTGTGCGCCGTAGGTGATCGAATCGTCTCGCACGAAGGAAAGTTCCGGCGTGATGCGCAGGTTCATCCCGGAGGCAAGCTCGCGCCGGATGAAGCCGGACGCCGCCTTCAGTCCCTTTGCCAGTTCCTTTTCGTCGCCGCGCAGGGCAGAGTAGTAGATTTTTGCGTATTTGAGGTCAGCCGTGCAGTCAACCGCCGTCACGCTGACGAACGCGTCCTGCACGCGGGGGTCCTTGACCCTGCGCAGAATCTCCATCATTTCGCGCCGCATCTCGTCATTGATGCGGTCCCGTCTGTATTTTGCCATGTTTCATCCTCCTGTATCATGAAAAAAGGGAAGGAAAACGCCGTGGCATTCTCCTCCCGTTCGGAATGTGCCGAAATAGGTCGGTTGGGTCAATCCATATTTTCCGGATTTGCAATGACATCGGCAGCCGAAGCGCAAAGCCCGGTGTCTGCTTCCTCGGTGCTGCTCCCGTCCGCGAGGTCAGCCGGGTCCGGCTCCTCGTCCGGCAGCGCGGAAGCCTGTTTGCCCGCGACGAACTTATCATATAATTTAACGGTAATGTAGACCAGCCCGGCAAGAATCAGAAGCACCTTAATGACGCTCCACCAGCCGCACTTGCTTTTTTTGACAATCATAACTTCCTGTTGCTTTCTCATACCCGGTCCTCCTCCTGCGAAAACGCATATCGAATCAAGGTTATGGATATTATAGCACACTTTCGCGAAAAAAGCAAGTCCTTTTTCAAAAAAAATCAGGAAAGGCACTTCCTTTTTACCGGGAAATGTGATAAAATATAGGGGTATGTCAGGGAGGTGGTTGAAATGACCTATCGGGAGCTTTGCGGAGCGCTGCGCGCGGGCGGGGTGGAGGCGCCGGAATGGGAGGCGGAATGTCTGCTGGAGGACCTTTGCCACGCGGACCGGCTGGCGCTCTTTTCCGAGCCGGACCGCGACCATCCGTCGCCGGAGCTGGAGCGGGCGCTTGCGCGCCGGCTCTCTCATGAGCCGCTTCAGTACATTCTGGGAACCTGGGCGTTTTACCGCCAGACCTACCGCGTCAGCCCGGATTGCCTCATTCCGCGCGCAGACACCGAGGTGCTGGTGGAAGAGGCGGTCCGGCGTCTGCCGCAGGGGGCATATTTTGCCGATTTCTGCACAGGCAGCGGCTGCATTGCAATCTCCACGCTGGCAGAGCGGCTTGACACCCGCGCGCTTGCGGTTGACCTTTCTGCCGGGGCGCTGCAGATTGCACAGGAAAATGCGGTGCGCAACGGTGTTTCCGGTCGGCTTTCCTTTCTCCGTGCCGATCTCCTGACGGCTGCTCCTGCGGACCTCGGCAGCTTTGACGCGATCCTTTCCAACCCGCCCTACATCCGCACAGACGTGATTGATACGCTCTCGGCAGAGGTCCGGCAGGAGCCGCGCATGGCACTGGACGGCGGCTCGGACGGGCTGGTCTTTTACCGTGCGCTGCTGCGGTTGGCGCGGGAATGCCTGCGTCCCGGCGGCTTTTGTCTGTTTGAAATCGGCTACGACCAGGGGGCGCAGATTCGTTTGCTGGCTGCAGTCTCCGGCTTTTCCTGCGCGGTCCGGCGGGACCTTGGCGGGCAGGACCGGGTTGCCGTTTTGACGCGTGATGCATAATCTGCTATCAGTCTGACAGAATCGAGGAATACGGAACATGAAAATTGTTGTACTTGCCGGCGGGCTTTCGCCGGAGCGCGAGGTCTCTCTCAGTTCGGGGAGCCTGATTGCCAATGCCCTGATGGAAAAGGGGCACCGGGTCCTGCTTTTGGATGTCTATCGCGGCATGCGCGAGCTGCCGGCAGACCCTGACAGTCTGTTCCGCACCGGGGAGCGCTACACGCACACGGTGACGGAGCGTGTGCCGGATCTTGACCGGCTGCGGCGCGAGGTTGGGATTGGCGATGCGCTGGTGGGACCGAATGTTGCCGCGCTCTGCCGGTTTGCCGACCGCGTTTTTCTGGCGCTGCACGGCGCGATGGGGGAGAACGGGCAGCTGCAGGCGTATCTGGACAGTCAGGGGATTCGCTACACCGGGTCGGGTTATGCCGGCTGTCTGCTTGCAATGGACAAAGAGCTGACCAAGCGGCTTTTGCGTGATGCCGGGATTCCGACGCCTGCATGGATCTGGTTTGACACGGTGACCGGCTCGGAGACCGAGTTGGAGCGCAGCATTGGGCTGCCCTGTGTGGTGAAGCCGAACGACTGCGGTTCCAGCGTTGGTGTTTCCATTGTGGAGACGCGTTCGCAGCTGCATGCGGCGCTTGCCGAAGCTGCCAAGTGGGGCAGGCGTGTTCTGGTTGAGAAAAAGATCACCGGGCGCGAGCTGACGATGGGCGTTCTGGACGGTTGCGCACTCCCGCCTGTTGAGATCATTCCGAAGAGCGGGTTTTACGACTACAAAAACAAGTATCAGGGGACAACGCGCGAGGTTTGTCCCGCCGAGCTTCCGGCATCGGTTACCGCGCATCTTGCCGAGCTTTCCCTGCTTGCGTTCGACATTCTGCGCCTGTCCGGTTATGCCCGCTTTGACTACATTCTGGACGCGGACGGGACACCCTGGTGTCTGGAGGCAAACGCGCTCCCCGGCATGACGCCGACCAGTCTGCTCCCCCAGGAGGCTGCCGCCGTCGGCATCTCCTATCCCGATCTATGCGAAAAAATATTGGAGATTTCGGGGTGAAGGGGCACGGGAGAAAACCTCGGGGTGCCGCCCCGAGGCCTTCCCCGAAAAAACTTGCAAAAGGGGCTTGCAGGGATAGGGATTTCATGGTATAATAGATGGGAAGATAACAGCCCGCCGAAGAGGCGGTAAGGGAGGGCAAAATGTTGGATTTTATTCGGGTGGCGGCGTGCGTGCCGGAGGTGTCGGTTGGGAACGTCGGGCAAAACGTGAATGCGATACTCGGGCATGCAAGAGAAGCGGAGAAGAAAGCACCGCAGCTGACGGTCTTCCCGGAACTTTCGCTGACCGGGTATACCTGCGCCGACCTGTTTTTCCAGTCCACGCTGCTGGAGGACGCGAAGGCGGGGCTGCGGGAGATCGTCGGCGCGTCGGCAGAACTGTCGGCTGTGCTGGCTGTCGGGCTGCCGCTGGAGGTGACGGGCAGCCTGTATAACTGCGCGGCTGTCGTGCATGGCGGCAAACTGCTTGGGATTGTGCCGAAGACCTATATTCCGAACTATAACGAATTTTACGAAAAGCGGTGGTTCACCTCGGGCAGCGAACTGCGCACACAGACGCTGACCGCTGGGGAGACCGGGCTTGACGGTGTGCAGGACGAGCCGATTCCGATTGGGACCGACCTGATTTTTGATGCGGGCTCTTTCCGGTTCGGCGCGGAGATTTGCGAGGACCTTTGGGCAACCGTTCCGCCGAGCGCGCGCCTGGCACTGGGGGGTGCGGAGGTGATTGTCAACCTCTCTGCCAGCAACGAAACGATTTCCAAACGCCGCTACCGGCAGGCGCTGGTCTCCGCGCAGTCGGCGGCGCAGCTGGCGAAAAATATCGTGTCACTTGTATTTTTTACACTTTCGCTTGTTTTTG
>USMO01000171.1 GCA_900555785.1 uncultured Eubacteriales bacterium
GCCGAGGAGACCTTTCTGCGCGTCTGGACCGCAAAGGAGGCGCTGGTCAAGCGCACCGGCGCCGGTCTTGCAGGCATGCGCGACGTGGACTGCGATGCTCCGCAGGGCTGCACGCTTCGGACCTTGCTTCTGGGTGGGACGGTCCTGACGGTGGCAGCCCCGCACGCCGGTGACGTGCCCGAACTGCGGCAGATTGTTTTCTGAATCCGACTGCTTTGCGGCATTGTGTTGTTCTCTTGCCCCGATTTTTGCGGTATCCTATGACACAACCGAAAAGGAGGGCTGTGAAATGAACTCAGACAAAATTTACGTAGAACAACTTGCAAACGAATATGCACCCGAGGAAGCCTCCCGCGTGGTGGCGCTCCGCAAGCTCGACCGCCGGGCAAAGCTTCCGGCAACGGTCTTTACCTACACCTTCGGCATCGTCTTTGCGCCGGTCCTCGGCGTTGGTATGTGCCTGGCGATGCAGGTAATCGGCACCGGAACGGCTGGCTGACCGGCGGTTGCGCCTGCCCCATCCCCAACGTGGTTTCCGTCATTCTCAAAACAAGCCTCCACGGCGCCCGTCATCCCCGCAAAACCCGCAAAAAAAGAAACCGGGCTTCCGTCCTTGGACGGTTGCCCGATTTCTCTGTTATCAGAGACAGTTGGATCGTGAGATCCTGATTATTTGATTTCGACGGTTGCGCCGGCTTCAGTAAGAGCCGCCTTAACCTTCTCAGCCTCGTCCTTCGAAACGCCTTCCTTGATTGCCTTCGGAGCGGACTCAACGAGATCCTTTGCGTCCTTCAGACCCAGACCGGTGATTTCACGGACAGCCTTGATGACGTCCAGCTTCTTTGCGCCGAAGTTTGCCAGGATAACGTCAAACTCGGTCTTCTCTTCAGCAGCCGGAGCGGCAGCGCCTGCAGCAGCGACAACCCCGACAGGAGCAGCAGCGGAAACGCCGAACTCCTCTTCAACTGCCTTCACCAGGTCGGAAAGCTCAAGAATGGTCAGAGATTTGATCTCTTCCAGAATGTTGGTAATCTTTTCGGATGCCATTTCAATATACCTCCAAAATCGTATTTGTGTTTGTGTACCCCGTCATGCGGGGCAGAGTAAATGGGCGATTACGCCTCGGCGGGTGCTGCTTCCTCTGCGGGAGCTGCTTCGCCGTTTTTGTCGACCACCGCCTGCAGTGCGTATGCAAAGCTGAACAGCGGAGAACGGATGGAACCGAGGAACTTTGCGATAAGGGTCTCCTTGGACGGAATGTCTGCCAGGGCGTTGACCGTGTTTGCGTCGATGACGCCGCCGTCAACATAACCTGCGAGAATGTTGAAGCTCTCGACCTTATCTGCGTACTTCTTCAGGATCTTTGCGGCTGCAACCGGGTCGTCCTTGCTGATCGCAATTGCGGTCATGCCGTTCAGGTGCTCCTTCAGAGCGCCGTAGCCGACTTCGTCGCATGCTCTTCCGGTCAGGGTGTTCTTGGAAACCACATACTTGACGCCTGCCGTGCGAAGCTCTTTCCGCATCGCGGTATCGGTATCAACCGTGATACCCTGATAGTTCACGATGACGCCAGCCGCGGAATCCTTGATCTGTGCTGCAAGGTCAGCAACGACCTGCTGCTTTTTCTCCAGAATGGAATTGCTGGGCATTTCTTTCACCTCCTGTTTGAAGTTGAGAACAAAACAAAAAATCTTTCTTCCGGCTTTTTGCGCACGAAGAAAGACTGAATGCATTCAGTTCATTTCCTCGGCAGGAAAGCAAATGCTTTTACCGGAAACCTGCTGTCTTCGGATAACAAGGGTATTATACCACATTCCCCGGGGCTTGTCAAGGCTTTTTTGAAAAAAATCGTTTTTTTTGAAAAAAAGATTGACTTTTACGCGCGAGCATGTTACAATAATGGAAAAGACGAAGAATGGGGATGATGTGATGAAGCAGATTGACCGGACAATCCGGAGGTTGTTTTGGTTTGCGTTGGTTTGGTCGGTGCTGATGGCGGTCGGCGTGCCGCTGATTGTGTTCGGGGCATCCAAGCCGGAGTGGCTGCCGGTTCCGACGCTGTGGTTTGTGCTGGGGATTGCGTTTTCGGGTGGCGGCTTTTACGGTGTGCCGATCCTTTGGATTACCTACGGGGCAAAGCGGGAGCTGCGCGGGCTGGTTTATGCGGTTGAGGTGCTGGGGCTGCGCGATGTTTCGCGTCTGGCGTCCCATCTGCGCTGCCCGGAGAAAGATGTGCGCGCCAAGCTGGATATCTGCCTGACAAAGGGGTATTTCACGGGGCTGATTCGGGACGGCGACCGTTTGGTAGAGCCGGAGCAGCCGAAGCGGGAGACGCCGGCAGAGGACGCGGTACACGATGTAATCTGCCCTTGCTGCAACGCGCATTTCAGCTACAAAGGGAATCGCGGGGTCTGTCCTTATTGCGGCGTGGCGTACAGCGCGGACAAAAAAGCATGAATTTTCGGGCGGTGCGGTCTGTGTGGCTGGCACTGCCCGGATTTTTTTCGAAACCCGGTTGACAGGGTGGAGAAAATGTGGTAAGATAGTAGCACCAAAGGGCTGTTTGAAATTCAATTTCATGATCTTCAGGCTGCATGAATGTCATCATATTGGATTTATTGCGAACGGGGGCGGCGGTGTGCCGGTGTTCGTGTCGCTGCCAGGCAACCGCGCCCTCGCGCTTTTCTGCCTGGCCCAGCCGGAAACCGGTCCCCTTTGGTAATCAAAGGGGGCTTTTTTGTCCCATGTTTTGGAGGGTATCATGTTTGATCAGGCTGCCATTGAAGCGATTTTGGATTATCGGTTTACGCACCCGGCGCTGCTGCGGCAGGCGTTTACGCGATCGTCTTACCGCAACGAGCACCCGGAATGTCCGGACAACGAGGTGCTGGAGCTGATTGGGGACAGTGTGCTGTCGCTGACGGTTCTGACCTGGTTTCGGGAGCGCTACATGGTGGCGTCCGAAAACGGGCTTTTGACCGGCTTTGACGAAGGACAGCTGAGCGCGATGAAGAACGGTTTGGTGAACAAACAGCACCTCTCCGACCGGATGCGGCGCTTGGGTTTGTCGCGTTTTCTGCTGGTCAGCCGCGGGGACCGGGAGACCGGCATTTGGCGGGAAAATTCGGTGATGGAGGACCTATTCGAGAGTATCATTGGGGCGATTTATGTGGATGCCGGCTGTCGGTTTGAGGTTGTGGGACCGATTGTGCGGCAGATGCTGGACATTGAGCGGATGCCTCTGCCGGAGAAAAAGAACATCCGTCTGAGTTGGAAGAACGAGTTACAGGAGCGGACGCAGAAGGCAGACAACTCCCAGCCGGTTTACCGGACCGTCCGGGACGAGCTGTTACCCGGAAACGCGCATCGCTTTACTGTCAGCTGCTCGGCTCTTGGCATGGTTGTCACCGGCACCGGGAAAAACGGCAAAGCCGCCCAAGAGGACGCCGCCGAGCGTTTCTGCCGCAAGCTGGACGAGCTGGGGCGGTAGGGGGAGAAGACCTCTGGGCGCCGCGCACGGGGATTGTTGTAGGGAACGACACATGGGTCGTTCCCTACGAACATGGCTGCACAAAATTCGCACTTACCAAAAAATAAGCAGCAAAATCCCCCTTAGTGAAAGTTCT
>USMO01000172.1 GCA_900555785.1 uncultured Eubacteriales bacterium
CCTTCGGTGCCCAGTCGAACCCCGCAGGGGCGCCAGCAGGCGGGATCTCCGAACGGTAGAGGTAAGCCAGCACTTCACTATCTAAGGCGGATAAAACATGTATATCTCACGTTCAGAATAGCCGCCGTTATCCTCTCCGCGCAAACACTTCCGGTGCCAAGTCGCCCTCCGCAGGCGCACCGGCAGCCGGAATCCCGCTCGCCCCTTCCAGGCTACCGTTACAAAACCCCATCTAGCTTTATATTTAGTCAAACTGCATATCAAACCTATAATAAAATTGCATTTTGCGGCTTATTCACACAAAAAATCACCGTGCTTTCGCGCGGCGATTTAGAATGAAACCAATTTCTGTTTTACTTTTTCGTTTGTTCCTTCACCTGTCTCCAATACTCTGCAGCGGCTTGTTCGGTCTTATTGGGACCGGGGATGTAGTAGCGGGTATCTGCGGGGAGGTCGAGCGGCAGGTAGCGTTGGGGGACGTAGTGGTTGGGGTAGTCATGCGGGTAGAGATAGCCGCGATAGAGCGGACTTTGCAGGTGCTCGGGGACTCTCACGCCCTTTCCGGCTTCCACGTCGGTCATGGCTGCAATCACGGCGTTGTGCGCTGCGTTCGATTTCGGCGCTGTGGCGAGCAGGATGACCGCGTTTGCCAGCGGCAGCTGTGCCTCCGGCATGCCGAGGTCCTTTGCGGATTCGCAGCATGCGCGTGTGACGGCTGCGGCGATGGGATAGGCAAGCCCGATGTCCTCGGACGCGATGACCTGCAACCGGCGGCACGCGGAGAGCAGTTCTCCCGCCGAAAGCAGCTTGGCAAGGTAGAAGACCGCCGCGTCCGGATCCGAGCCGCGAATCGATTTCTGCAGGCAGGAAAGCAGGTCATAGTGGATGTCGTCGGAAAGACCGGTTCCGCCCGGGTGGAAGGCTTCGAGGTCCGCCTCGGTCAGCTCTCCCTCCGCTGCGTGGTAGGTGTTTTCGAACAGCACGATCGAATGCCGGACATCCCCCTGCGCCAGCTGACCGATCTTTACCAGCAGGCTGTCGGCAGCGGTCTTGTTCTGTCCGGTCTCCTGATTGAGGTACTCAAGCGCGCGGCGCAGGACCGGCACGAACGCGCTGCCGGTCACCGGTTTGAACTCGAAGACCGAGCACCGCGACAGGAGCGCCTTATAGACGCAGTAATAGGGGTTGTCCGCTGTGGATGCAATCAGCGTGATGCGCCCGTCCTCGATGTACTCCAGCAGGGATTGCTGCTGCTTGCGGTTGAAATACTGAATCTCGTCCAGATAGAGCAACAGCCCGCCCGATCCGAACAGGTTGGAGGTCTCACTGATGATGTCCTTGACGTCGGAAAGGCTCGCCGACGTGGCGTTGAGCTTCCGGAAGGTCATGCCCGACTGCCGGGCGATGATGCCTGCGGCTGTGGTCTTTCCGGTCCCCGGAGGACCGTAGAAGATCATGTTGGTCATTCTTCCGCTCTGGCACATCCGCCGGATGGTTCCGCGCTCGCCGAACAGGTGGTCCTGCCCGACGATTCCGTCAAAACTGTCCGGTCTCAGTACGTCTGCTAATTGGTTCATGTTACACTCCTTTGAAGAAGACAAGACCTTGAGGCGCTGCCCAAAGCCCTGCTTGGGGACCTTCCCCAAAGAACTTGGCTGAGGGGATTTGGGTGGTTGTATTTTTGGTGGGAATTCATAACACTCCACATAACATCCACCCCACCATGCCCCAAAAAGCCCCTCCATAAAAGTTCTTGGAGGTCCTTAGGAACCTTCTTCCAAGAAGGTCCCTAAGCGGGGTTCGGGGCAGCGCCCCGAGGTCCTTGGCGCCCCGAGGTCTTTAGCACCCCGAGGCCTTCTACCCCCGCTTCTGCCGGTCGAGGGTCCGGAGCTGAATCGCCTCGGCAATGTGCGATGCGCGGATCAACTCGCTGGAATCAAGGTCGGCAATCGTCCGGGCAACGCGCAGAATCCGGCCGTAGCCGCGTGCGCTCAGGCCCATCCGGTCGTAAGCCGTGCGCAGGAGCGCGGATGCCTCGTCATCCACCACACAGAACTTCTGAATCGCAGCTTCGTTCAGCTGCGCGTTGCAGAAAATTCCGGCCCCGGTGCCCATACGTGATGCAGCAAACGCCCGTGCGCACGTCACACGCTCCCGAATGACCGCAGAAGTCTCAGCACGCGGATCGGGCTTTGACAGATCGTCAAAGGAGAGCGACGGCAGCTCGATCTGAATGTCCATCCGGTCGAGCATCGGTCCGCTGATCCGCGCCATGTAACGCGCAACGTCGGCGGGTTTGCAGGTGCAGGGATGCGTCGGATGCCCGAAATAGCCGCACCGGCAGGGGTTCATGGCAGCCACCAGCATGAAGGAACAGGGGAAGGTCACCCGACCGCTGGCGCGCGTAATCGTCACCCGGCGGTCCTCCAGCGGCTGGCGCAACGAGTCGGTCACCTGCTTGGGAAACTCCGGCAGCTCGTCCAGAAACAGCACCCCGTTGTGCGCGAGCGAGATCTCACCGGGCAGCGGATTCACACCGCCGCCAACCAGACTGACCTGGCTCATCGTGTGGTGCGGGGACCGAAACGGGCGCTCGGTCAGAAGCGAGACACCGGCGGGCAGCGTCCCGGCAACCGAATGGATTTTGGTCGTTTCAATCGCTTCCGCAAAGGTCAGAGGCGGCAGAATGGTCGGAAGACGCTTGGCAAGCATCGATTTTCCGGTTCCGGGAGGACCGATCAGCAGGATGTTGTGCCCGCCCGCAGCGGCAATCTCCATCGCACGCTTTGCCATCGCCTGACCCCGGATGTCGATGAAATCCAGCGCCGAGGTTGCAAACGCCTGCGTGAATTTGCTGCGGTCGCAGGCAACCGGCTCCATCAGAGCGGTCCCGTTGAGATGCTCCGTCAATTCGCGCACCGTGTGAACGCCGAAGACCCGAATGCCCTCCACAGCGGCAGCCTCGGCGGCGTTTGCGGCAGGGACGAACACGTCGGTCAGCCCGGCATCCTTCGCAGCCACACACATGCAGAGCACCCCGCGCACCGGGCGAAACTCTCCGGAAAGGGACAGCTCCCCAATGATGCACTTGCCGCGCAGCACCACGTCCGGACGGATGACACCCGAGCTGTGGAAGATGCCGACCAGAATCGCAGCGTCAAACGCGGTGCCTTCCTTTTTTCGGTCCGCAGGGGCTAAATTGACGGTAATGCGGGCATAGGGAAAGCGGTATCCGCTGTTGACGCAGGCGTTCCAGACCCGCTCTTTCGCCTCGCGCACGGCAGCATCCGGCAGCCCGACCAGCTCAAACCCTTCCAGTTTGTCGCGCACGTTGCACTCGACCGTGACCGGAAACCCGTCGATCCCCGACAGTCCGGCGCTGTAAGCGGCTGACAACATGACCTTTGTCTCCTTCCGTGGTGAAAATTTTCATTCTATCGTTATTATAGCACATTTTGCGTCAAAAAGCAAGAGCCGGTTACGATTGGATTGCACCTTTTTGCTTTTTTTCAAATTCCGCGTAGAGCCATCTTCCGAGCGGGCTCGAAGAGCCCGAAACTTCACCGCAAAGGGCAACCGGATTAG
>USMO01000173.1 GCA_900555785.1 uncultured Eubacteriales bacterium
CGCTGCGCTACTGACTGGTTGCTGCGCAACCAGTCACCCCCTTAGAACCCCAAGAACTCGAACAGGTTAGGGGTTACTGTTGAAATTTTAGTGGGTGCGGATTTTGGGGTAGCCGGATTCCGTGTACAAAATTTATCAAGAAAAATGCCCCGCCAACCGGAATGGAGTTGGCGGGGCGTTGTTGAATTATTTTGTCAGGATTAGTTCAATCAGGAAGGCTGCGCTCCAGGAGAAGGAACCGTTGAACTTGCCCCGGCGGTTGACCGAATCGTAATTTTCGGAAATGCCGCGCGGCAGGTCGTCGAACGCCATTGCCAGAAGGAACTCCCGAATCTCACCTGCGGTCTTGGAAAAGCCGTAGTTCTCCAGCCCCGCAATGGCAAAGAATGCGACATTGAGCCAGGTCTGTCCGCGCCAATAGTCCGTTGAGAACGCCGGGCAGTCGTAGGTCACGGTCGGCATACCGGGATAGAATTTTTTCGGGTCAGCGGCGAGTTTTGCCATTGCCTCTGCCCGCTCCCGGTATGCGGTTCCGATGTAGAGCGGCATAAAGGATGCCGGTGAAAGGACCGACACGAACGCTCCGGTCTTCCGGTTGCGGTCGGCATACGCCTGCTGCGCATCGTCAAACAGAGTTTCCTCAATCCGTCCGGCAAGCGCTGTGGCTTTTTGGTCCCATCCGGTCCGGTCCTCACCCAAAATCTCGGACATCTCTGCCATGGCGCGATAGAACAGCACCATATAGCAGTTGAGGTCGATTGCCCAGAGGTCCACAATCGGAAATTCGTCCCATCTCGGCGAGTTATCCCAGCCGGATTCCCAGCGGGGGTGCAGGTAGTCCTCTGCCTCGGGGTGCTCCTGCGCGGAATAAAAGAATAGCCCCCGGTCGCAGCGGTTCTCTTCCCAGAAAGCCGCATTTGCGACGTATCGGTCATAGTTCCGGCGCAGGAATGCCCGGTCCCCGTCCCGGCGAAAGACCGTCAGCGTTGCCCATGGTAGCACAGGCGGCTTGCCGTAGTTGTCGCAGATTCTCCCGTCCACGTGAATGACATCCGGGAACATGCCCGTCGGCAGCTGGAACGCCGTAAAAGCATCGATGCAGCTTTTCGCCAGCGGCGTATCGTAGCGGGAAACGGTCATGGCATGGAACGCGGAATCCCAGTTCCAGATTCCGGCGCAGGGACCCGACCACGGAGAAATGACCGGCACATCGCCCCACGGCGCCTCCGGGGTATGGACGGTATTCTTTTTCAGCACCTCATAGGCGGCGTCCAGCAGGGTCCTGTCGCGCGCGGAGCACTTGCCGGCAGCCTGCGCCAGCCATTCTTCTTTTGTCAGAACCATCGGGTTCCCTCCTTCTAAAATTGCCGGGGCGCCAACCGCCCCGGCAGCGTTTGTTTCAGAATTGGATATTTGCGTAATCGAGCTTATCCACAATCGAATCATTTGCCTGACTGTGGGGAGAAATGGTGAGAATGTCCGCATCGGCAAGGCAGACGGGGATTGCGACGGGTGTTGTATACTGTTTCATCTTGGTTTTCCTCTCTCTCTCAGTTGGCGTCAACGGGATTTCCGGTTGCCGCAAAAACGATACTGCCTGCGCATGCAAAGGAGTTGCCCTCTGCGTCCTCCACATGGGCAGCGACCGTAAAGGTCGTGTCCCCGTTGGAGGTCGGAATTCCGTTCAGGACAAAGACCAGATAGAAATGCCCATCCGGCGCCGAAACGGTCTCCCCTTCTGCCAGGACCGACTGATAGCAGGCGGTAACCTCCTGCGCGGTCAACTTGGAGCACTTGCGCGTGCCGTCCTCTGCCGTGTAGGAAACGAGCAGGTCAAACCCGGCGCTTGCCCAATCGGACCCGACGATTTCGGCAACGAACCGGACCGAATAGCTGCCGTTTTCTGCCGCCTTGCTGGTCTGCGCCTGAATCGCTACAACCTTGCTGGAATCCACCGCCGAGACGGTCTTTCCTGCAAGCATTTCCGCAGTGCTTTCGTCAAACATCCCCTCCAGCAGCGGGAGCAGGACAGTTTCGATTTTGAGATTCTGTGCATTCAGAAACGCCTCCGACTTGCCGCCGCAAGCCTTCAGCAAAAGAGAGAGACCCAACAGCTCGCGCTCGTTGGTCAGGGTCTTTTCCCCTGAGAAAGTAAACCAAGAAAGATCTGCGCCGCTCAGAGCGACCGACAGATACTTGTTTGTGTCGTTCAGATAAGGTTCCGCAACCGCGAGAATCGGATACAGCGCGCCGTCTGCCTTCGTCCAGACCGCTTTGCCGTCCGTCCCCCGAATCGCCAGCAGTTCCGAAAAATCGGTTTCTTCGCAAATCTGCGGCTGAACCGTGCCGCCGGACCGATCGCGCATTTCGATTGCAGAATAAAGGTTCTCAAAGGTAAAGGGTGTCCCGGTTCCGACATAGCTGGATTGTGTAGCATCTGCATTCAATGCAATACCGGAAATTACACAATTTTTGATTGTGGAAGTAGATTCGAGATAGCGTCCGAGAATAGCGCCTTTTTTCTTTGATAAACCGATAATAACACCGTCAAACTGGCAGTTTTCATAGGTTTTGGGTTGACTGCAGGATGCGCCGACAATGCCGCCAACATTCTCGTTCATTTTAGACGCATCTTTGCAGTTCAGGATATTCATGACACCCGAGAAGTAACAGTTTGTTACCATAGTAGCACATTTTTCATCTGATTTGTTGGAATAGAGGGTGCCCGCGATTCCACCGAAACCGGAGTTCCAATCCTGCGTGAAGCCATAGTTGTTTTCGCCGAACTCCAACTTTTGGGTGATAACAACACAGTCGGAAATCACCGGTGCCTGCGGGTAGTCATACTGGCTCATGCCGAGAATACCGCCCAAGTTGTCAGCACCGGGTGCCGAGATGGTTCCGGTAAAGGTGCAGCCCTTGATGATTGTTGCCTTGTTCGCATCACTGCAGTTGTTAATCAGACCGACAATCCCACCGATACAGTCAAATCTGTCTTCACGCATTTTTTTAATGACGATTTCTGCATCTGACCATAGATTTTCGTAGCCGCCCTGTCCACCGCCAATACCCGAACCAACATTCCCGTCCTGATAGCCGACAAAGCTACCGACCGTGTAGCTGTGCGCGGTAATCTTTGCATTTTCCAGCCGCAGATTTTTAATCCAGTCACCGCCGAACCGTCCAATCAAACCAACTCTGAGATTCTCCGTATCAGGTGTATTGATGGTCATACCTGTGATGGTAGCAACACCGCCATCCACATTTCCGATTAGGCTACCGCGGAACTTCGAGGTATTATCAGCTTTGCAAATCGGTACCCAATAATGTGCGCCAAGATCGAGATTGGCATCAATATAGAAGGTATCTCCCTTGAACAGGTCACCGCTTGTCAGGTTCGAAAGATATGCCAGACCCGCAAGCTGCTTTTCTGTGGTGATATGATACTCCTGTTTGGTCCAATCCCCTTTGACATAATAATATTTCCCGTCAACCGTAACAGTCTTGCCGGCGTCTTCCGCGTCAAGCGTCGTGCACCAACTTAAGTCAAAATTCCCTTCGTCAGTCCAATTCCCTTCGGG
>USMO01000174.1 GCA_900555785.1 uncultured Eubacteriales bacterium
CGCCGCTTTGCACCTGGTTACCCTGCAGGCCGAGGAGCTTGAGGGATAAGGAGGGGAAGACCACGAGGCTCCGCTTCAAATCCGGCTTGGAGCCTCCTTCCGAGCGGGCTCAAAGAGCCCGAAACTTCACAGCAAAGGGCAACCGGATAGTAGGACGTAAAGCGTTTTTACGTTCTGCTAATCCGGTTGCCCTTTGCTGTGAAGTTCTTGGAGTACTTAGAACCTTCTCCGAAAGAAGGTTCTAAGCGGGGTTCGGGGCAGAGCCCCGAGGTCTTCCCTTACTCCTTGTTCGCCGTAACCACGACGTTCGCGCCGGTGCCGAGGAGGTTTTCGATAACGGTGTCGCCGATGTGAGCGGGGAGGATGACCGTTGCGCGGTTGATCTCCTTCATGCAGTCGAACATCAGCTCTTTCGGGATGGTGCGGTCGGTCTTGACCGGGACCACGCCGCCGTCGGAAGTCCGGGCGGTAGAGGTCACCGTGCGCATCGGGTGCGTGCATTCATCAATGGCGTACTGCTTGCCTCTGGGGCAGGTGTTGCCGGTGACCGACAGCACAGCGCCGGCTTCGTCCAGCTCGGCAACCAGCTGGCAGCCGCGCGGGCAGACGATACAGGTTAAATTTCTGGTCATATTACTGCACCTCCAGTTCAAAGTCCAGCGCCTTTGCGTCCGCAAACTGGTCGGGGCGCAGGGTAATGCTTTCCATTTCTCCGGGCGCGACCTTCGGCTTCTTCTTGCTGAAGATCACACGGTCGCCGTCCTTGACTTTGACGGTGACGTTCCGGAACACATCCGCAACGCGGAAGAAGACCGTCACGTCCTTCTTTGCGGTGATGCGCTGCGGCACCGTGTAGCGAATCTTGCCGTCGGTGTGCAGGGGAATGTCAACCGCTTCTGCGTGCTCGCCGTTGATGTAGGCAGCTGCGCTCTTACCTGCGATCTCTGCCTCTTCGGACACGAAGTCGACCAGATCGTGTACGTGCAGCACGTTGCCGCAGGCGTAAATGCCGGGAATGTCGGTCTGGCGGTCCTGGTCAACCGTTGCACCGTTGGTTACGCGGTCAAGCGGAACCCCGGCAGTCTTGGACAGCTCGTTTTCCGGAATCAGACCGACCGACAGAAGCAGCGTGTCGCAGGGGATGTACTCGCGGGTTTCGGGAATCGGACGGCGGCGCTCGTCGACCTGCGCAATGGTTACGCCTTCCAGACGCTCGCGGCCGTGAATCTCCACCACCGTGTGGCTCAGCTTCAGCGGAATGTTGAAGTCGTGCAGGCATTGCTCAATGTTCCGCGCCAGACCGCCGGAATAGGGCATCAGCTCGCACACGGCATGAACCTTGGCACCTTCCAGCGTCATGCGGCGCGCCATGATCAGACCGATGTCGCCCGAGCCGAGGATGACCACATTTTTGCCGGGCATGTAGCCCTTCATGTTGACGTATTTCTGCGCGGTGCCTGCGCTGTAAATGCCGGCGGGACGCGTGCCGGCAATGTTGAGCGCACCCTTGGAGCGCTCGCGGCAGCCCATTGCAAGAATGATTGCCTTTGCCTGCAGCTGGAAGACGCCCTCCTCGGGGTTGGTTGCCGTAATCAGCTTGTCATGGGTGATGTCCAGCACCATGGTGTTCAACAGGAAGGGAATGTTGTGCTCCCGCACCAGCTTTTCGTATCTCCAGGCGTATTCCGGACCGGTCAGCTCCTCGCCGAACCGGTGCAGACCGAAGCCGTTGTGGATGCACTGCTGCAGAATGCCGCCCAGATGCGCGTCACGCTCCAGAATCAGGATGTTGCGCACGCCGCTCTCGTAAGCCGCAACTGCCGCGCTCATGCCTGCGGGACCGCCGCCGACAATTACCAGATCAACCTGTCTCATCTCACTTTACCTCCTTGGTCCGTCCGATATTGACCAGCGACTTGCCGCCGCACTTGGTCACAGCCTCGTAGGGAATGCCCTGCTCCCGTGCCAGCAGCTCCACAATGTAGGGGGAGCAGAACCCGCCCTGGCATCTGCCCATCTGTGCCCGCGTGCGGCGCTTCACGCCGTCCAGGTCGGTCGGTTTCGGGTTGGTGCGGATGGCTGCCAGAATCTCGCCCTCGGTCACGGTCTCGCAGCGGCAGATAATCTTGCCGTAGGTCGGATCGCGGCGAATGACTTCGTTCTTCTCCTCCATGCTCATCTCGCGGAAGGCGTGATAAGCCGGGCGGGTCGGGTTGAAGTCTGCTTTTTTCTTTGCGGAAAGCCCGGCATCCAGCAGTAGTTTCTCGACATACTCCGCAATGGCGGGCGCCGAGGAAAGACCGGGGGATTCGATGCCCGCAACGTTGACAAAGCGCGTGCGCGGCATATTGATAATGAAGTCTCCGGTGCTGCCGACTGCGCGCAGACCGCAGAAGGAGGTGATGGTCTGGTTGAAGCGGATGCCTTCGACATTCTCGCTTGCCTGCTTCATCACCAGCCCCAGCCCGTCAGCCGTGGTGGATTTGTCGTCCTTGTCGGTCATATCGACCGAGGTCGGACCGGTCAGCAGGTTGCCGTCAACCGTCGGGGTGACCAGAATGCCCTTGCCCATTTTGGACGGCGTGCGGAAGATGGTGTGCCTGACCAGCCCGCCGCTCTCCTTGTCCAGCAGGACGTATTCGCCGCGCCGGGGATGAACCGTGAAGGAGTCGTCGCCGACCATCTTTGCAACGGCGTCAGAATAAACACCGGCAGCGTTGATGATGTACGTTGCCTCCAGCGTGCCGCCGGCGGTTGTCAGCACATAGTGGTCGCCTGCATCGGCAATGGCGGTGACCTCGCTGTTCAGCCGCAGCTCCGCGCCGTTGTCCATCGCGTTGCCGACCGCTGCAATGGTCAGCTCATACGGGCAGACGATTGCGCCCGTCGGTGCCCACAGCGCGCCGACCGCATTCTTCGAAATGTTCGGCTCCAGCTCGCGCAGCTTTGCCGCGTCGATGACCTCCAGCCCCTTGACACCGTTGGCAACGCCCCGGCGGTAGAGGTTTTCGATCTCTGCCTTGTCCTCGTCATTGAAGCCGATGACCAGCGAGCCGTTGTTCTTGTATTTGACGCCCAGTTCGCGGCAGACCTCTGCCATCATCTCCGAGCCGCGGACATTCAGCTTCGCCTTGAGCGATCCCTCGTGTGCGTCAAAACCTGCGTGTACGATTGCCGAGTTCGCGCAGCTGGCGCCCGTGGCAACGTCGTTCTTTCTTTCCACGATGCAGATCTTCAGATCATACGCCGAAAGGGTTCTTGCAATCATTCCGCCAACCACGCCGGCGCCTATGACAGCAACATCAAACATACCATCTTCTCCTTTTCACAGACAGAATATCAGTTACAACCTTTATTATAAAAGAAATTGCGGCGCCTGTCAAGGACTATGCGCAAATCGGCAAAAAATCACAAATCGGCTGCCTTTTGCGCAAAAATGCGCAGCTTGTTGCGAAAATTGGGAGACTGAACCGGCGCAAAACGGGAAAGAATAAGCAAAACGGGCAGAATGGGAGGCAGAACATGCAGGAATTTGAGGTTGCGGTGATCGGCGGCGGGTTT
>USMO01000175.1 GCA_900555785.1 uncultured Eubacteriales bacterium
ATCTTCTACCACAGGGGGCTTTTTTCGTATTGTCCGTACAATTTGGGGCAGTTCATTTAAGGGGAGGGCTTTTTTAGATGCAGCACTTTCCGGCTGCCATCTCCCAAAATAAGCCACCCTACACCCCTCTTCCAAAATTCTTGAAGATTCTTAAGGAACTTCTTCTAAGAAGTTCCTTAAGCGTGGTTCGGGCAGCACCCCGGGGTCCGGTCTTCGCCAAAAAGCCCCGCAGACGGAAAAAACCGACTACGGGGTTTGTTTTTCGGTGTTCCGTTGACCCGGAAACAGCGGCGGTGCCTGCCAGGCGACATAGTCCACATCGTAGAAGCCGTCATAAAATCCGCTGTCCAGCTGCTTGGTGGCAGGATGCTTGCGAAGAGAGCCGTAATGCTGCTGCAGAATCGGATAAAACCGACCGTCCGCAATGACCAGATGCTCCAAAAGCGTAACGCCGATTGCGTCAAACGCGCCGATCAGGGTCTCGGTCACCTCAATGTCCCGCGCGGACGGCAGCGCCAAGCCCGCAGGATGGTTGTGCGCCAGCACGACCGAGGACGCCTTTTTAAACAGCGCCTTCTGCGTCATCAGCCGGACCGGAACCGTTGAACTGTTGACCGCCCCTTCGGACACCAGCACGCAGTCGATCATGTTCATGCGGTTGTTGAGCAGCATCATGTACAGGCACTCATGGTCCAACCCAATAAAGGTCCGCACAAAGTAATCTGCCAGTTTCCCAACCGAATCGTAAACCGTCTGCGGAGCGATTTCTTCCATCGCGTAACGCTTCATCAGCTCCGGAATCAGGCGCAGCAGAATCGCCGACTGCGGACCGATGCCATCCGTCAGGAGCAGCTCGTCAAACGACGCTTCGCAAATCCCCTTCAGGGAGCCGAACCGCTCCAGCAAGCCGTGCGCCACGCCGTTGGTGTCGGTTCGCGGAATCGAATAGTAGAGCAGCATTTCCAGCAGCTCGTGCGTGGCAAAATTACCGAATCCGTTTTGCAGGCATCTATCGCGCATCCGTTCTCTGTGATGCTGATGCATGCTCCCTCCTTACGCTTGCTCGGGCTCGTCAGGCAGAATCCCGTCCAAAAGCGCATCCGCGTGCCGTTTGATTACCGTTGCATAGTAGGTCACCACAATGACCTCCAGCGCGCGGTTCAGGCGCTCCTCTGCGCCCGGGAACGGCTCTATATAGCCCTCGGTGACCTCCTCGACCACCTTCACCACATCGGAGAGCGCTCCGCCCTCGCCGCTCATCATCCGGTCCAGCGCCCGGCAGATATAATCGTAAAGCATCGTATCCGACACGATGTCATCCGAGCGGTCGTCCACACGCCCGTTGACGTACTGAATCAGATACGCAATCTTATCCAGCCGCATGCAGGAGCGCAGCATGTTGATAATCAGAATGTGCGCAACCTGGTCCATGTTGTAGCGCTTGAGGTGGCTGTTTGCAACCCAGCCGCGCTTGGTCCAGTTCTGGAGCGTGGAGGAATCGATGCCGGAGATGTCGCGAATCTGGGTCAGCATCACGCCCTCGGAAACGAAAAACACTTTTTTGAGGAACGCAAGCCCGGTCAGCCCGTCCATGTCGGCGCGCTTCAGCTTGGTTCCGGGAATCAACTCATCGTAAAACTGCAAATACATATCAAAACCTCCTGACTTCCTGCTCATCTGGCATCTTGTTTCTCTTATAGTTTATCACATAATCAGGCGATTGTCAAGAGCCTTTTTCCGATTTTCTGAAAATTCAGACATTTCCCACGTCTCCGTCACGCACCATGGAGCGGACCGCACGCACGATGCCGGAGGCATCCAGCCCCGCCATTTCCAGGCAGGTCTGCCCGATTTCGGATGGGTATTCCAGCGGCTTTTCCAGCGCCAGGATCCGCGTGATGCGCCCGTGCATTTCCGGTGCATCTCGCATGGCATCGGAGAGCAGCATCCCCATGCCGCCGGTCCGGATCTCCTCCTCCAGGAAGAGCACCGGGCAGGCGTTGTGCGGCAGCTGCGCCAGGATCTGCGCGGCGGTCTGCTCATAGGGCTTGATCTGCTCCAGCAGCAAAATCCCAACCTTCACGCCCTCCGCGCGCAGGAAATCGGAAGCCTTCAGCGCCTCCTCCACAATCCTGCCGTGCGTCACAATGACCGCATCCAGACTTTCCTTTCCGTCCGGCGGGTAGTTGTTCCGCACCGCAACGTTTGCCGGGTCGGTATTGCCGTAAAATTCGGTCACAACCCGCGCGGATTCGCAGCCGTTCGGATAGCGGATTACACAGGGAACCTCCGCACGGAACGCCTCGTCCATCGCGTTTCGGAGCGCCGTCAGCGTGATCGGCGTATAGATGCGCAGCTCCGGGATCTCGGAGAGGAACGCCACATCGAACACGCCGTAGTGCGTCGGTCCGTCCGAGCCGTTCAGCCCGGCGCGGTCGACCAGGAACACAACCGGCAAATGCTGCAGCGCCACATCATGCAGAATGTTGTCATAGGACCGTTGCAGGAAGGTGGAATAGATTGCCACCGCCGGACGGAACCCGTTTGCAGCCATCCCCGCCGCAAAGGTGACGGCGTGCTCCTCGGCAATGCCGACATCGAAAAAGCGCTGCGGATAGGACGAACGGAACGAAGTCAGCCCGGTCCCGTCGGTCATGGCTGCGGTGATGGCGCAAATCTTCTCGTTCTTCGCAGCCATCCGGCAAAGATCAGCCCCCATCGCCTCGGAGAAGCGCATGCCGGCGGGCTTCGGCGCGTCTGCCGGAGACATGCCGTGAAAGCGGTCCGGCGTGGCTTCTGCGGGTGCGTAGCCCTTTCCCTTGCGGGTCTTAAGATGAATCACGCAACTCTGGTGCGTTTTTTTTGCATCCAGCAGCAGCTTTTCCACTGCCGCTTCATCGTTGCCGTCCGCAGGTCCGAGATAGTACAGCCCCAGACTCTCAAACAGGTTGCTGCCGTAAAGCGCAGCCTTCACGCCCATCTTGACGCGCAGCATTCTGCCGAACAGCCAGCCGCCGATGAGCGGAATGTGCCGCACCACCTGTCCGATCGCGTTTTTGGTCCAGATGTAGCCGTTTGACGCGCGGATGTGCGACAGGTTGCGCGCAAACCGCCCGATATTTTTCGAGATCGACATCTCGTTTTCGTTCAGGATAATGATCAGATTCTTCTTCTCCTTGCGTAGTCTTGCCATATTATTTAATGCTTCATATGCCATTCCTCCGGTAAGTGCGCCGTCTCCGATCACAGATACCACACGATATTTCTGTCCCTGCAGATCTCTGGCGCGCACATAGCCCAGACCTGCCGAAATAGAATTGGAACTGTGTCCTGCATCATATGCATCACAGGGGCTCTCACTTCTCTTAGGAAAACCGCTTAATCCACCTTCCTGTCGCAGATTCTTAAATTCATCTTTTCTTCCGGTAAGAATCTTATGTGTATATGCCTGATGTCCTACATCCCAGATTAGTTTGTCTTCCGGAAAATCCAGCACATTATGAAGAGCCAGAGTCAGTTCCACTACTCCCAGATTTGAAGCAAGATGTCCGCC
>USMO01000176.1 GCA_900555785.1 uncultured Eubacteriales bacterium
TCGGGCCTCCCGGCGTGGGCAAGACCTCAATTGCGGCATCGGTCGCGCGGGCGCTCAACCGCAAGTATGTGCGCATTTCCCTGGGCGGCGTGCGGGACGAAGCGGACATCCGCGGGCACCGCAAAACCTACATCGGCGCCATGCCCGGGCGCATCATCAATGCCCTGACGCAGGCAGGCGTGCGCAATCCGCTGATTCTTTTGGACGAGATTGACAAGATGAGCCGCGACGGGCACGGTGACCCGACCTCCGCGATGCTGGAGGTTCTGGACGGCGAGCAGAACAGGAGCTTTCGCGACCATTTCGTGGAGCTGCCGTTCGACCTTTCCGACTGCATGTTCATCGCAACGGCAAACGACCTGGGCAGTATCCCCCGCCCGCTGATCGACCGCATGGAGATCATCGAACTGGGCATTTACACCAAGCGCGAAAAGCTGGAGATTGCAAAGTCGCATCTGATTCCGAAGCAGCTGACGCGGCACAACCTGCAGAAGCGGACGCTGAAATTCACCGACGCGGCGGTGCTGGAAATCATCGATTACTACACCAAAGAAGCCGGCGTGCGCGGGCTGGAGCGGACGATTGCAAAGATCTGCCGCAAGGCGGTCAGGGAGCTGCTGTCCAACCCCGAGAAAAAGCACATCACCGTCGACGTTCCGGATGTCAAGACCTATCTTGGCGCGCGCAAGCTGCTGCCCGAGACGGTAGAAACGGAGGACGAGGTCGGCTGTGTCAACGGTTTGGCGTATACCGAGTTGGGCGGCACGATGCTGAAGGTCGAGGTTGCCGTACTGGACGGAACTGGAAAGATCGAAACGACCGGATCCCTGGGTGACGTGATGAAGGAATCGGCGCACATCGCGGTCAGCTATGTACGGGCGGTCGCAAAGGCATACGGCATTCCGACCGATTTCTATAAAACGAAGGACATCCACATCCACTTCCCCGAGGGCGCGGTTCCGAAGGACGGACCGAGCGCCGGGGTGACGATGGTAACCGCGCTGGTCAGCGCCCTGACCGAACGCCCGGTGCGGCACGACGTTGCCATGACAGGCGAAATCAGCCTGCGCGGCAAGGTGCTCCCCATCGGCGGGCTGAAGGAAAAGACGATGGCGGCATATTCCGCAGGAGCCAAAACCGTGCTGATTCCCGCCGACAACCTGCGCGACATGGAGGAGCTGGACCCGATGGCGCGCGAGGGGTTGGTCTTCATCCCCTGCAAAACGGCTGACGAGGTGCTCCGCAACGCGCTGACCCCGGCACCGCTTGCCCAACAGGACGCGGCAGCAGCCGGCATCTATGTCCCTGCCCCGCAGCCGGCATCCCAGCTGCGATTTTCAAAGAACTGAGGAGCTCTGACATGCCCATCAATCTCAACCGGACCGCGCTGCGCATCAGCGCAGGTCTGCCCCGCCAGTTTCCGACCGATCCGATTCCGCAGGTCGCCTTTTCCGGGCGTTCCAACGTCGGCAAAAGCTCGCTGGTCAACTGCCTGCTTGGGCGCAAGTCGCTGGCGCGCGTCAGTTCGGCGCCGGGTAAGACCATCACGGTCAACTTCTACGATCTCGACGGCAAGCTGTTTTTCGTCGACCTGCCGGGCTACGGCTTTGCAAAGCGCCGCCCCGAGGAGCAGGCGCAATGGTCGGCGCTGACGGACGGATATTTTACCGACAACAAAAACGCGGACCTGGTGAAACTGGTGGTGCAGCTGATTGACAGCCGCATCGGTCCCACCAAGGATGACGTGATGATGCTGGACTACCTGCGCACCACCGGAACACCTTTTGTGGTCGTTGCCACGAAGGCTGACAAGCTGAATGCAACCGAGCGGCGCGCATCCGAGGCGCAGCTGCACGGGCATCCCTCCATCCCAACCGATACCCCGATTCTCTTTACCTCTGCCGAAAAGGGCGAGGGCAGGAGCGATCTGTGGCGGCTGATTTCGGACTATACCGGGGTCAGGCTCTGAGAAAGGAACCAAACCGAATGCTGTTTTCAATCCTCCGGAGCGGTGACCCGCTCTACGCGATTCTCTCGCTGCTTCTGACCCTGCCGATCATGCTGCTGGCACTCTCCCTGCATGAAACGGCGCACGGATGGGTCGCATGGCGCTGCGGTGACCCCACGGCGCGCAATCTCGGGCGGCTGACGCTCAATCCGCTGAAGCATCTGGACCCGATCGGTCTGATCTTCCTGATGGTCTTCGGCTATGGCTGGGCAAAGCCGGTGCCGATCAACACCCGCTATTTCCGCAAACCCAAGCGCGACATGGCGCTGACTGCGGCTGCGGGACCGGCGGCAAACCTGCTGCTCGGGTTGGTCAATGCAGTGCTGTACGGGCTCTTCTGGGGGCTTGCTTCGGCACAGCAGGCGCTGGGGCTGACCGGCATGCTGCTGACCTTCCTGGCGGTCCTCTCCGAGGTCTTCTTCTATGCCGCAGCAATCAATTTCATGTTCATGCTCTTCAACCTGATTCCGATCCCGCCGTTTGACGGTTCGCGGATTGCGCTGGCATTCCTGCCGGACCGCATCTATTTCGGCATCATGCGCTACGAGCGGCAGATTATGCTGGGGCTTCTGATTGTCATGCTGGTGCTCTCCAATTTCGGCTATTCCCCCATCGGCTATGTTGCCACCAAGCTGCCGGACCTGATTGCAAGACCGATTGCCGAGGGCATTTTCAAACTCATGCTCTGAACCTTTGATTTTTCCCCTTTCACCGAGGTACACACATGGAAAGCGTCACCTACAAGCTGGAGCAGTTCGACTTCGAGGGTCCCCTCGAACTGCTGCTCGCGCTGATTCAGAAAAACAAAGTGAATATCACCGACATTCCGATTGCGCTGATCTGTGACCAGTACCTTGCCTACATTGCGGCGGCGCAGGACCTGAACATGGAGCTGGCAGGCGAATTTATCGTCATGGCAAGCGAACTGGTCCGCATCAAAAGCAAAATGCTGCTCCCCCGCCCGCAGGAAGAAGAAAAAGACCCGCGCATGGACCTGCAGGAAGCCCTGCAGCGCTACCAGCAGGCAAAGGAAGCAGCGCAGATTATGGCAGAGCGCTACAGCATCTATCGCGGGCGCATGGTCAAGGACACCGATGAGGTCACGGTTGACACCACCTATGTTGCCGACCAGCAGGTTACCAGCCTGTGCCTGGCGGTGCGCCGGATTATTGCAGCCAACGAAAGCCGCCCGAAAGCCGAAAAGGCAGTCTTTGCCCCGATGATTGCGGCGCCGATTGTGCCGGTTGAAATCAAGATCGTCGGAATCCTCCATCGCATGGAGAAAAAGAAGGAGACCAGCATGCGCGAACTGCTTGCCGATGCGGTCTCGCTGCCCGACCTGATTGCCATCTTCCTCGGCATTCTGGAGCTGGTGAAGGTGCGCCGGATTCTGATTGACGAGGGCGAATACATGGACGCGGTACACGGCACCAACACCTGTTTCTCGGTCAACGAAAAGACACCGGAAGAGGAAGAAGCCGAACGCAAGAACCGCCCCTCGCTGGCACT
>USMO01000177.1 GCA_900555785.1 uncultured Eubacteriales bacterium
GCTTCTACCTTTCGCTGGAAGACGACCTCATGCGTCTCTTTGGCTCTGACCGCATCAAGGGCCTGATGGAAAAGCTGGGTCTGCGCGATGGCGAGCGGCTGGTGCTTTGCTTCGGCGGCAGCCTGGGCGCGGAACATCTCAACCGCGCGGTGCTGGACCTGATGCGGCAGCTGGCACCCGGCATGCAGGAGGTCCGCTTCTGCCTTGCCAGCGGAAAACGCGATTTTGCGGATTGCCGGAAGGTCTTTGAGGCGTCCGGGCTGGACCGGGCAGCGAACTGCACGCTGACCGATTATATTTACGATATGCCAACGCAGATGGCGGCGGCAGAACTGGTGGTCTCCCGCGCGGGTGCGATGACCCTATCGGAGCTGGCGCGCATGGGTGTGCCGTCGGTGCTGGTGCCAAGCCCCTATGTGGCAGACAATCACCAGTATCTCAACGCCAAGACCTTTGCCGACGCAGGCGCTGCGGTGCTGGTGGAGGAACGGGAACTGGCAGACGGGCGGCTGTGCGAAGCGGTCGGTGCGCTGCTGCGGGAACCGGGACGGACTGCGGAGATGGGCAGGGCTGCAAAGCCGTTTGCCGATGTTGACGCGGACCGGCTGATTTGGGAGGATATTCTCCGGCTGACCGGGCAGAACGCATGAACAAACAGGAATTTCAAAACGGGAGATGAGAAACATGAACAGGCAGACAGGAATCCCGCAGGGGAGCCATGCGGAATGGGAAAAGAAGCAGCGGCTGCAGCTAAAACTGGTGCGATGGTCGATTACGCTGCTTTGCGTGGCGGTCGCGGTGGTCGGTTTGCTGCTTCTGATTCTTCCCGGCATGAAGATCAAGAAGATCGAGGTGAGCGGGAACACGGTGACGGCGACCTCGGATATTATACAGGCGGCAGGCATTCAGGTGGGGGATGAAATCTTTCATCTGACGCAGGGCGAAATTGCCGACAACATCCAGCGGAAATTTCCGTCGCTGGGCGTGCGGGTCAGCCTCGGGCTGTCGAAGGTGACCATCACCGTAACCGAGCGCGGCAGTTCCTACATCGCCTATGCGGGGCACTGGTTCCTCTTGGACCGTGACCTGAAGGTGGTGACCGTGAGCGACCGCGAGTCGGATTTTCAGGATTACCCGCGCATGGTGCTTCCGGCAGTGGAGCAGCTGTCGGTTGGCAAGCAGGTGCGGTTTGCCGAGGACGGCATTGACCGGGGCTACATTTCCGAGCTGACCGACCTGCTGGACCGCGAGGGGCTGCTCTCGCATGTCACCTATATCGACGTGAGCGAGAAGTTCCACATTTCCTATGTGCTGGACGGGCAGATTCGCGTAGTGCTGGGCAAGCTGGCAGATGTGGAACTGAAATTGGAAATGACTGCCGAAATTTTGAGTGCTCGGTTTGAGGGCGACGCGCCGTATGTCATTGTGGATGTTTCGGACCTCAAGAGAACCACCTACCGTGCCATGCAGTCGCCCGACCAACTGTTGACCTACTGAACCCCTGAGTCTGCCGCCGCCCGACGGCAGACTTTTTTCTCGTTTCTGTAGAAAATGATACTCATAATCGGTGAAAAATGAAGTTCGGAGAAGAAAAACAAAAAAAATACGGGAATTTCAAAAAAAAAATTGAAAAAAGACTTGAAAAAAACGCAAAAAAATAGTAAGATATTATATGAATGGTAGAAGACTGCCCTCCTGTAGGGCAGGACGTGAAAATGCAAGAGTCCGGGAGGGAAAAAACATGACCTTTGAACACGACGATAGCCTTGAGTGCGGTGTGAATATCAAGGTTATCGGTGTCGGCGGCGGCGGTAACAATGCCGTAAACCGCATGATCTCCGCAAACATCCAAGGCGTCAACTTTATATCCGTGAATACCGACCGTCAGGCGCTCCGGAAATCCGAGGCTCCCAATCAGCTCGTCATCGGCGAGAAGATCACCAAGGGCTTTGGCGCCGGCGCAAATCCGACGATCGGCGCACGTGCCGCCGAGGAATCGATCGAGGAGATCCGCGCGCTCCTTGAGGGGACCGACATGGTCTTCATCACCGCCGGAATGGGTGGCGGGACCGGCACCGGTGCCGCGCCTGTGCTCGCCCGTGTGGCAAGGGAAATGGACATCCTGACCATCGGTATCGTGACCAAGCCCTTTGTGTTTGAGGGCGCCAAGCGAATGACGCAGGCAGAGGCAGGCATTGCCGAGCTGGCGCAGTTTGTCGATTCGCTGGTGGTCATTCCGAACGAGCGGCTCAAGCAGGTCTCCAATGCCAAAATCTCGCTGTCCAACGCCTTCGGCATCGCCGACGATGTTCTGCGTCATGGCGTGCAGAGCATTTCCGACCTGATCAACGTGCCGGGCTTTATCAACCTCGACTTTGCCGACGTGACCAGCGTGATGGCGAATGCGGGCTACGCACACATGGGCGTCGGCTCCGCAACCGGCAAAGACAAAGCGGAGGAGGCAGCCAAGGAGGCAGTCTCCAGCCCGTTGCTCGAAAGCTCCATCAGCGGTGCAAAGGGCATCCTGATCAGCATGGTCGTCTCCGAGGATGTAGGACTTGAGGACGTCGACCTTGCCGCGTCGCTGATTTCTCAGGAGGCAAGCCCGGATGCGAACGTGATTTGGGGTGTGGCATTTGATCCGGAGTTGGAAGACGAGATGAAGATTACCATCATCGCAACCGGTTTCCAGAAAAAGCCCGAGGATGCAAACCGTGGCGGCGCTACGGTCAAGACCAACCCCGGCTCGCCCTTCCGCAAGGAGGCAGTCAACCCGAACGCAGCCGTGCAGCGCCCTGCTTCTCCCGCACCGGAGAGACGCGCAGCCCCGCAGCCCCCGCAAAGACCGGTCATCCGTCCGGCTCCCGCACCTGCGGCGGACGATGATTTCGATGACCTGTTTAATATGGTGAACAGAAGAAAGAACTGATACAACTCGGAGGAAAGAATACCATGATTTTTGAGCATGATGATACCGCAACCGATTGCGGCGTAAAAATTAAGATTATCGGCGTTGGCGGTGGCGGCGGAAATGCGGTGAACCGGATGGTTGCCGCGAATGTCCAGGGCGTGGACATCTACGCGCTGAACACGGACAAGCTGGCATTCCGGAAGTCCGAGGTCGCAAACAAGATTATTATCGGTGAAAAGATTACCAAGGGATTCGGTGCCGGCGCAAACCCGCAGATCGGTGCGCGCGCAGCCGAGGAGTCGATTGATGAAATCAAGGACATCCTGGAGGGCACCGACATGCTGTTCATCACGGCGGGCATGGGCGGCGGTACCGGTACCGGCGCGGCTCCCGTTGTGGCAAGAATGGCAAGAGAGATGGACATCCTGACCATCGGTATCGTGACCAAGCCCTTCAATTTTGAGGGCGCAAGAAGAATGGAGCAGGCTGAGAAGGGCATCGCGGAGCTGGCGCAGTATGTGGATTCGCTGGTGGTCATTCCGAACGAGCGGCTCAAGCAGGTCTCCAATGCCAAAA
>USMO01000178.1 GCA_900555785.1 uncultured Eubacteriales bacterium
CTGCGCTACTGACTGGTTGCTGCGCAACCAGTCACCCCTAAGAACCCAAGAACTTGCACAAGGAGGACTTTGGGGTAGCCGGTTTAGTGGGATTAAATGAAAAAAATAGAGAAAAGGAGAATCCGTTGAAAGAACAGGTGGAGAGCAGGAAAAAGACCTCTATCGGCGGTCAGGCGCTGATGGAAGGCATTATGATGCGGGGACCGAAGATGACCGCGATGGCGGTACGCGACCGGCACGGAAACATTGTAATTGAGGAGCGCGAGACCAAGGGTGCAACGCGCCCGAAGTTTTGCAGGCTGCCGATTATCCGGGGCATACTCGGGTATATCGACTCGATGACGGTTGGCTACAAGTGTCTGATGCGTTCGGCTCTATTGGCTGGGCTGGAGGACATGGTGGAGCAGCCGGATGACGAAAAGAACGACGGTTGGACCCGCGTGACGCCCGAGGGGGCAGAGCCGGCGCCAAAGAAAGAGCAGGCAGAGGGAACGGAGGCTCCCGCCACCCCGCAGGAAAAGAAAAAAGAAGAGAAAAAACTGCCGAAATGGGCTATGACGCAGATGACGGTGCTCAGCTTGGTGCTGTCGCTGGTGATTGTGATCGGTGTATTCGTCAGGCTGCCGATTTTCCTCTACAGCCTGCTGCCGATCGGGGACACCGGAAGTGCCGCGCTGAACTCGCTGATCAAGTCGGCGATTGAGGGCGTAATCAAAATCGCGCTTCTCGTTGGCTACATGGCGGTAATCTCTCTGATGAAGGACATTCGCCGGACCTTTATGTATCACGGCGCGGAGCACAAGACCATTTTTTGCTATGAGGCTGGGCTGCCGCTGACGGTGGAGAATGTGCGCAAGCAACGCCGGTTCCATCCCCGCTGTGGCACGTCCTTTCTGATTCTGATGCTGATTGTCAGCATTTTCACGTCGTTTTTTATTGACCCGATTTCCATTGCAATCGGCGGGCAGGTCCTTCCGGACGCGCTGCGCGTGATTGTGAAGCTGGCGCTGATTCCGCTGATTGTGGGGGTAGGGTATGAGCTGATCAAGCTGGCGGGCAGGCACGACAATCTGCTGACGAAGATCATTTCCGCGCCCGGCGTGTGGCTGCAGCACGTGACGGTGTTTGAGCCGACCGATGACATGATTGAATGCGCCATTGCCGCTGTCCGGCGTGTGATTCCGGATGACGGCAGCGACAATTGGTAAGGGAGGAAACAAAATGGAAAATATTGCAAATCAGGCGGCGCAGGCGGTCCGGGAACTGCTTGCGGTTGCGGGACTGAAAAAAGGATCGATTTTTGTGGTGGGCTGTTCCTCGTCCGAAATTGTGGGCGGGACCATTGGGCATGCCTCCAGTTTTGAGACGGCGCAGGCGGTTTACCGGGCAATCAAGCCTATTTTGGACGATGCCGGGGTCTTTCTGGCTGCGCAATGCTGCGAGCATCTGAACCGGGCGTTGATTGTGGAGCGGGCATGCGCGGAGGCTTACGGGCTGGACCCGGTTTGTGTGGTTCCGCAGCCCAAGGCGGGCGGCTCGTTTGCAACGGCTGCCTGGCAGGGGGCTGACGATCCGGTTGCGGTTGAGCATGTGCGTGCGCATGCGGGAATCGACATTGGCGGGACGCTGATCGGCATGCATTTGCGGGACGTTGCGGTTCCGGTCCGGCTTTCGGTTGACCGTATCGGAAATGCGATTTTGCTTTGCGCCCGGACCCGTCCGAAGTATATCGGCGGCGAGCGGGCAAAATATCAGTAATTCGGCTGCCTGCGCCCGAAAACATGCCGCTAAAAGCCTTGACGTATTGAATAAAACACAAAAAAGTTGATAAGAATCCGAAAAAAATTGCGGGACACTCTTGACATCACGTGCCGGGAATGCTATAATAAAGATAGACTTAGGACTTTTTGACAGGCTCATGCCGCCCGGCGTGGGTGTCTGCATTCAAATTTTCGGAAAGGGAAAAGGAACCGACCATGGAAATTGCCCTCATCGCGCATGATCTGAAAAAAGAACTGATGACTCAGTTTTGCATCGCGTACTGCGGCGTGCTGAGCAAGCACAGCCTTTGCGCAACCAGCATTACCGCGAAATATATATCCGAGGCGACCGGACTTGAGGTGGAACGCCTGCTCTCCGGCGCGCAGGGAGGCGACCAGCAGATCGCGTCGCGAATCGCATACAATGAGATCGACATGCTCCTGTATTTCAAGGACACGAGACCCAACAGCGATTCTGATGAGACCGGAAAGGAAATTCTGCGTCTGTGCGATCTTTACAACATTCCGGTGGCAACCAACATTGCAACTGCGGAGGTCCTGATTATGGCGCTTGACCGCGGGGATCTGGATTGGCGCGAGATTGTCAACCCGCATTCTGCCTACAATCTCGGGCGCAAGAATGCCGCCGTTGGAGGAAAGAAAAAAGCCTGAAGCCTTGCTTCAGCCGGGAGAGATATGTTCTGCCGGGTCGCTGTGTTTACAGAGAAAAAGCCGTTGCTGAGAGGCTTTGACACGCGCCGGCAGGGTACCACTCGCCTCTGACAACCGAAGAGAATGAGTGAAAGCATCGGGTGGAACCGTGCGGAAACATCCACACCCCGTAGCGACGTTTTTTGTCGCGGGGTGTGGTTTTTGTTTGGGTGAAAGTGCGGGGGAGAAGAAGACCTTGGAGGGGGGAAGACCCCCCTTTCGGATGGGGGTCTTCTCCCTCCAAACCTCCCTCATCCCCCCGAACTTCCCTGCACGGCAGCCGCCGTTAGGGAGTTTGGAATCTGTTTGCTTGGTGGAACGGCGGCTGCTGTGCAGGGAAGTTTTTTGGAAATTTGGGCGGTGCGAAGGTTGGGGAGAGTGCGGCTGTCGCACCGCAAAAAGAGAGAGGTAAAATTCTCTCAGGTAAAGTTTTGAAAGGTCTTGGAAAACTTTTTTTAAAAGTTTTCCAAGTAGGGTTCGGGGCAAAGCCCCGAGGTTTTAAGGAGGTATAGTATGAAAATCAAATTGCAGGGAAAAGAGATGGAGCTGGCGGCGCCGATGACGGTGTACGAGGCAGCGAAGGAGGCGGGGCTGATTGACCGGTCGGTCATTGGCGCCGAGATTGAGGGCAAGACGGTTGCGCTGACGACCGAGGTAAAGGAAGGCGAGAGCGTCTGGCTGCTGACGTTTGCGGACGAAGCAGGCAAGCATCTGTTCCGTCACACCGCATCGCACATTCTTGCGCAGGCGGTCAAGCGGCTGTATCCGTCGGCAAAGCTGACGATCGGTCCGGCGATTGACAACGGTTTTTACTATGACATTGATTCTGATGTTTCCTTTACCCCCGAGGTGCTGAAGGCGCTGGAAGGCGAGATGAAGAAGATCGTCAAGGAGAACCTGAAGATTGAGCGGTTCGAGTTGCCGCGCGACGAGGCTGTGAAGCTGATGACCGAGCGCGACGAGC
>USMO01000179.1 GCA_900555785.1 uncultured Eubacteriales bacterium
CGTTTCCTATGACGTGCCCGGTGAGGAGACCCCAGCCGTTGCAAATCAGCCTGCCGCTGCTCCCGCACCCGCTGTGGCAGCCGCTCCCAAGGCAGCTCCCGCTCCGGCTCCTGCAGCCGCTCCGAAGGCAGCGCCCGCCGCAACCGGCTCAACCGTAATCAAGGCGCCGATGCCCGGCACCATCATCAAGGTCAACGTCAAAGCAGGTGACAGCGTGAAGCGCGGCGACGTGCTCTGCGTGCTGGAGGCGATGAAGATGGAGAACGAGATTATGGCGCCTGCAGACGGTACCGTGGCTGGCGTGAATGTTTCCTCGGGCGAATCGGTCCAGACCGACGCGGTTCTGCTGTCGCTGAACTGATTGGCGCACAATCCAAACTGAAAGAAAGGATTGATTGCGCATGAATTTACTCGATAGTATTACAAAGTTTCTGGAATCAACCGGCTTTGCAATTCTGGGCAGCGAGGGCGGTGTTGCGACACTCCAGACCATCGTGATGCTGATCATCGCCTGCGTGCTGGTTTATCTGGCAATCGTCAAGGGTTTTGAGCCGCTGTTGCTGCTGCCGATTGCAATCGGCATGCTGCTGACCAACCTGCCGGGCGAGGGCATGTTTCACCCTGAGCTTTTCATGACCTCCGGGGCAATTGATTACGGAGAAGTGCTGCAGCACGGCGGGCTGCTGGATATTCTCTATATCGGCGTCAAAACGGGACTTTACCCCTGCCTGATTTTCATCGGCATCGGTGCAATGACCGATTTTACCCCGCTGATCTCCAATCCCAAGAGCCTCCTGATCGGGGCGGGCGCACAGCTGGGTGTCTTCGCGGCATTCTCCGGCGCGCTCCTGACCGGGATGTTCACCTACGGCGCGGCTGCGGCAATCGGTATCATCGGCGGCGCGGACGGACCGACCGCCATTATGGTTACCAAAGAGCTGGCGCCGGAATTGCTGGGGGCAATCGCCATTGCGGCATATTCCTACATGGCGCTGATTCCGCTGATTCAGCCGCCGATCATGAAGCTGGTCACGACTCCTGCCGAGCGGAAGATCCGCATGACGGCGCTGCGTCCGGTTTCGCGTACCGAAAAGATTGTATTTCCGATTGCCGTAACCCTGGTTGTTGGATTCCTGGTTCCGGATGCACGTCCGCTGATCGGCTGCCTGATGCTCGGCAACCTGCTCAACGTCTGCGGCGTGACCGAGCGTCTCTCCAAGACCGTGCAGAATGAGTTGATGAACATCGTCACGGTGTTCCTGGGCATTTCGGTCGGTGCAACCGCAACGGCTTCGAATTTCCTCAAGCCCCAGACGCTGCTGATTGTTGTGCTGGGACTGGTGGCATTCAGCATCTCCACGCTGGGCGGTCTGCTGACTGCAAAGATTATGAACAAGCTGACCGGCGGCAAGATTAACCCGCTGATCGGTTCTGCCGGCGTTTCCGCTGTTCCGATGGCGGCGCGTGTCTCGCAGAAGGTTGGACAGGCAGAGGACCCGGGCAACTTCCTTCTGATGCACGCAATGGGACCGAATGTGGCGGGCGTCATCGGCTCGGCAGTCGCCGCCGGTGTGCTGCTCTCCTGCTTCCGCTAATGAAAAGGATGGATTGAAACATGGCAAAAGTCAAAATTACCGAGACTGTCCTGCGCGATTCGCACCAGTCTCTGATCGCAACCAGAATGACCACAGAGGAGATGCTCCCGATCCTCGAGACAATGGACGGCATCGGTTACCACTCGCTGGAGGCATGGGGCGGCGCAACCTTCGATGCCTGCATGCGCTTTCTGAACGAGGACCCCTGGGAGAGGCTGCGCAAGATCCGCGCAAAGGTGAAGAACACCAAGCTGCAGATGCTGTTCCGCGGACAGAATATTCTGGGATATCGGCATTATTCGGACGACGTGGTGCAGTATTTCGTGCAGAAGTCGATTGCAAACGGCATCGACATTCTCCGGATTTTCGATGCGCTGAATGATCCGCGGAACCTCAAAACCGCCATTGACGCCACCAAAAAGGAAGGCGGGCATGTCCAGGCGGCAATCTCCTACACCACCGGTCCGGTCTACACGCCGGAATACTACGTTGGCTACGCAAAGCAGCTGGAGGAGATGGGCGCGGATTCGATTTGCGTCAAGGACATGGCAGGGCTGCTGAAACCCTACGATGCGTATGACCTGATCAAGGCGCTGAAGGAATCGGTCAAGGTGCCGATTCAGCTGCACACGCACTACACCTCTGGTCTGGCATCCATGACTCTGCTCAAGGCAGTTGAGGCGGGCGTGGACATCATCGATACCGCCATTTCGCCGATGGCAATGGGCACCTCGCAGCCTGCAACCGAGGCAATGGTGGCAGCGCTGGCGGGCACACCCTACGACACCGGAATCGACCTTGCAAAGCTGGATCAGATTACGAAGTATTTCACGCCGCTGCGTGAAAAGTACCTTGCCGAGGGGCTTCTGAACCCGAAGGCGCTGAAGGTGGATGTCAATGCGCTGCTGTACCAGGTGCCGGGCGGCATGCTGTCGAACCTGATGAGCCAGCTGGCACAGGCAGGCAAGTCGGATAAGCTGACCGAGGTGCTGGAGGAAGTGCCGCGTGTGCGTGCCGATGTCGGCTACCCGCCGCTGGTCACGCCGTCCTCGCAGATTGTGGGTACCCAGGCGGTCTTCAACGTCATCATGGGCGAGCGCTACAAGACCTGCACGAAGGAGTTCAAGGGCATCGTGCGCGGCGAATACGGCAAAACGCCGCTGCCGATCGATCCTGCCTTTGTCAAGAAGATCATCGGTGACGAAACGCCGATTACCTGCCGCCCCGCAGACCTGCTCAAGCCGGAGCTGGAGGAGCTGCGGAAGGAAGTGGCACCTTGGGCAGAGCAGGAGGAGGACGTGCTGTCCTATGCGCTGTTCCCGGAGGTGTCGAAGAAGTTCTTCGAATACCGCAAGGCGAAGAAGTACGGATTGGATGCGGATCATGCCGATGCCAAGAACGGCGTACACCCGCTCTGAATTTCGGATTGATATGGAGGGGTGTTTCCTTGGAAACGCCCCTCTTTTGCAAAGAAGCAGCAATGACACCGCAAGTAATGTGCAAACGCATCAAGGGCGGCAGGTTGTACGAATGCAGCATTGAGACTGCATCCGGGAAGCTGGGCCGCCGCCATCAGGCATGCAAGAAACTGCTCTACGACTATAACCATACAGGACCCGGAGCAGGGGAGCGGCGCATCGAAATTCTGCGCCGGTTTGGTGCCTACAGCCGCAGGCTTTAGGTTGGTCTTTTATCGCCGTTTGGTCTTTTTGCGGACGCCGACCAGTGCGCCGGCAACCGACAAAAGCGGGATGAGCGCATGAATCAGGAGCGCCACGCCGGTGGAATATCCCGCCGCGTGTCCTTGGAAGAACAGCGAGCAGAGCAGCATGACGGCA
>USMO01000180.1 GCA_900555785.1 uncultured Eubacteriales bacterium
GTGCAAAACACCCGCGAGGAGCAGGCAGCCGAGCCGAAGGACGCGCCGTCCCCCTCCCCCGCTCCCACCGTCTACGACGCGGGCTATACCTTTATGTACGACTGCGTGCAGGGCAAGCGGTCTCTGGTCTTCTCCAATTCGCGCGAGGAAACCGAATACCTCTGCGCCACATTCCGGCAGATTGCCAAACTGCGCGGCGACCCGGACAATTTTCTGATCCATCACGGCAACCTCTCGGCAGCGCTGCGCGAGGAAGCCGAACTGCGCATGAAGGATGACGAAGGAGAGCCGTTCGTCACCTGCGCAACGGTCACCATGGAGCTTGGCATCGACATCGGCAGGCTGGAGCGGGTGCTCCAGAACCAGTCGCCCAATTCGGTCACCAGCTTTCTCCAGCGGCTCGGGCGGTCCGGCAGGCGCGGGCAGCCGCCTGAGATGATGATGGTCTTCCGCGAGGAGGACCCGCTGCCGAACACACCCCTGCCGCATCTGATGCCGTGGGAACTGCTCAAAGCGATTGCCATCATCGAACTGTACCGCTCGGAACGTTTCATCGAGCCGCCCGTCCTGCGCCGTCAGCCTTTCAGCCTGCTGTTCCACCAAACGCTGAGCGTGCTGGCAGCGTCTGGCGAACTGACCGTGCGGCGGCTTGCCGAGCGCGTGCTGGCGCTCCCGCCCTTTGCGGACGTAACAAAGGAAGACTACAAGGTCCTGATTCTTTCGATGCTGAACAACGACTTTCTGGAAATGACCGAGGAGAAGACGGTGATTGTCGGTCTTGCCGGTGAGCGGCTGCTGAAAAGTTTCAAGTTCTACGCGGTCTTCAAGGACAGCGAGGATTACACGGTGCGCGCGGGGTCGGACGAGATCGGCACCATCACAACGCCGCCCCCCGTTGGCGACCGGTTTGCGCTTGCCGGGCGCGTTTGGGAGGTGGAGGAGCTGGACATTCAGCGCAAGCTGATCTATGTGCAGCCGGTCGAGGGCAAGATGGAGGTCTCCTGGCCCGGCGACTACGGCGAGGTCCACACGCGCATCGCCGAACGGATGCGCCAGGTGCTGCGTGAGGACACGGTCTACCCTTACCTCAAGCCGAATGCGCAGAAGCGGCTGGACGTGGCGCGTCATGTGGCGCGGAACACCGGCTTGACCGAGCATTCGCTGATTCATCTCGGCGGCTACAGCTACTGTCTCTTTCCGTGGCTGGGAACGCGCTCCTTCCGGACGGTGCGCCGTCTGATTCAATCCCGCAGCGGGCAGTTCGGCATTACCGGCGTGGAATACGAGGGCTGCTATTTCATTGCGTTCAAAATGAGCAAAGGCAGCGACTTTGAGCTGATGCAGTCGCTCGCCGACGAAGCCCGCGCGGGCATTGACCCCGAGCGTCTGGTCTCCTCCGGCGAGGTCCCCCTCTTCGAAAAATACGACGATTACATTCCCGCCGACCTTCTCCGCCACTCCTTCGCCGTCGACAAGCTGAATGCCGCCGAAGCCGGCAGGCGGATTCTGGAAATATGGGAGGAATACTAAAAAGAGGCTGTTAAAAAACCCGACCTGAGTTTTTTAACAGCCTCTTTTCTGTCAGACTTCACTGTAAATCCGCTTCATATTTGCAAAGGAAACCTTCGTGCCATACTCGCACGATTCCATTCCCTCATATTCGAGATAGATATCACCGTCAAAATCAGAATATTTGATCGTCCGCATCACATCCCAGATGTCGATATCTCCCTGCGCAAGGATTGAACCGCGCAGATAACTGCCGTTCACCGAGCGGAACCAGGAATTTTCACAGTTGAATTCCACGGCATCCCCCGGATTCCGGTTTGCGGGACGAATGTAGAAATCCTTCATATGAATGGTTTTGGCAAACCCGATCATTTTTTTAACCGCGATTTCCGGAATGTCGTCCACACAGGTATAATTTCCGACATCCAACTGATGACCGAAATTATCGCGCCGAACACTTGTCAGGATCTGCCGGACACGCTCGGAACCATTGGCGTGAAACCCATGATTTTCCAGCAAAACCGTCAGACCCAGCGGTTTGGCATAGTCGCAGAGCTCCTCATAGGTACGCAAGATCAGAGGAAGCTCCTCTTCAAATTTCTCAATTGTATTTTCGGACATCGGACGCGCAAACGCCGCAGAATCCACCCGGATGGTTGGGATTTCCATATCCGATACCGTTTCCATATGCTTCTTTACCCTTGCCATCTCTGCGGCATACTGCTCCGGCGTCAGCATCAGGAAATTGGCATTGAGGGAATAATTTCCGATCGGAACCCCCATCCGGGCACTTGCTGCACGGAATTCTCCCCTCAGCTCCGGGGTCTGAACCGGATTGAAGCCAAACGGCACCAGCTCAACGACCTCTGCCCCCATTTCGCAAATTTTCTCAAAGGCGCCGATCGGAGAAAGCTCCCCCGTCCGAATCTTTCTTGAAACTCCATAAATCGATATTCCAAATTTTCGCATTTCAAAATCCTCTTTCTGCGTTTCTGCCCTTCGGTCAGGCGAACCCGGAATCGTTCCGGCAGGAAACCGCTGCGGTCTTACTTCACATATTCGAATTCAAAATCATAGATCGATACCGTATTTCCGTCGCAGCAGCCTTTTTCTTCGAGCGCTTCAAAGACGCCGCTGCGCTGGAGGACGCGCTGGAAGAAATTCAGGGATTCGTAATCGTCAAAATTGATCTGCCCCATCAGGTTCAGCAGCCACTCGCCCTCCACATAGAAGGTGTCGTTTTCGCGGCGAATCGTCGTCTCCTTGCCGCCGCCAACGTAAGCGTCCTCGGGGGCGTACTCCCGCTCGTAGACCTTCATCGGGGGCAGCGTTTCCAGCAACTCAGCCGTGCGCCGCAGAAGCGCGTCCACGCCCTCGCCGGTCGCAGCGGAAATGTAGAACAGCTCCCAGCCGTTGACCTCGGCAAAGTGCTCGAATGCCGGAATATCAACCGCTTCACGGTCCAGCGCGTCCACCTTGTTTGCAACCAGCAACTGCGGGCGCGCGGCAAGCTCGGGGCTGTACTTGTCAAGCTCCACATTAATCATCTCCACCTCGTCAATCGGGTCGCGCCCCTCAAAGCAGGAGATGTCCACCAGATGCCAGAGCAGCCGGCAGCGGTCAATATGCCGCAGGAACGCATGCCCCAACCCGGCACCCTCGGCAGCGCCTTCAATCAAGCCGGGAATGTCCGCAGCCACAAAGCCGCGCTCCCCCGCAACCCGCACCACGCCAAGATTCGGTGACAGTGTGGTAAAATGATAGTCGGCAATCTTCGGCTTTGCGGAACTGATGCGCGCCAGAAGCGAGGATTTGCCAACGCTCGGGTAGCCGATGATCCCGACATCAGCCAGCATTTTCAGCTCCAGGGTCAGCTCTTTTTCCTCGCCCTTGGTGCCGTTTTTGGCAAACTGAGGCGCC
>USMO01000181.1 GCA_900555785.1 uncultured Eubacteriales bacterium
ACGGTGCTGCCGAATCCAGACACTTTTCTGCCGGATTTTGACGCGCTGGAGAACGCCCTGACCGACCGGACCCGCGCGCTGATTCTCAATTTTCCGAACAACCCGAGCGGTGCAATTCTGCCGCCGGAGGGCTTGCAGCGGCTTTGCGCCATCCTGGACCGGCGTCAGAAGCGGAACGGGCAGCCGATCTGGCTGATCTCGGACGAGCCCTACCGCGAGCTGGTGTGGGACGGCAGCATGGTCCCGTTCGTCACGAACTATTACGACAACAGTCTGGTGCTGTATTCTTTCAGCAAGTCGCTTTCGCTGCCGGGCGAGCGCATCGGCTACATTCTGGTCTCCTCCCATGCCGCGGATGCCCGGGCGCTTTACGAAGCGGTCTGCGGAGCCGGGCGTGCGCTGGGATTTGTCTGCGCGCCGGCGCTGTTTCAGCAGTTGCTGCCGGTCTGTGTCGGTCAGACGGCTGATTTTTCGGTCTATCTCAAAAACCGGGCGCTGCTTTACCGGGAGCTGACGCAGCTGGGCTTTTCGGCGGTCAAGCCGCAGGGAGCATTTTACCTCTTTCTGCGCTCACCGGAGCCGGATGCCAAAGCGTTTGCGGAGCGGGCAAAGGCGCGGGAGCTGCTGTTGGTCCCGTCCGACAGCTTCGGCATGGGCGGCTACGTCCGCATTTCCTATTGCGTGCCGACCGAACGGATTCGGAACGCGCTTCCTGCATTCGCGGCGCTGGCGCAGGACTATCATCTGAAATCGAACTGAGGAGCGCTTATGGACGCATTGGAACAGGCAAGAGAGACCATCAATCGGGTGGATAGCCGGATTGCGGAGCTGTTTGCGGAACGTATGCGGGCTGCCGAGGCGATTGCCGCCTATAAAAAGGCGCACGGGCTGCCGGTTGAGGATCCGGCGCGCGAGGCTGCGGTCATCCGTGCCGGGTCGGAGCGGGTAGCGGACCCTGTGCTGCGGGAATATTACGTCCGCTTCATTCAGGAGACGATGGCGCTTTCAAAGGCGTATCAGACGCGGCTGTTGACGGGTATGAAGGTGGCATACAGCGGGACTGAAGGCGCTTTTGCGCATCTGGCGGCATGCCGGCTGTTTCCGAGCGCCGCCAAGCTGGGGTATCCGGATTTTGCGGCGGCATACCGCGCGGTCGAGACCGGGGACTGTGACGCGGCGGTCCTGCCGGTTGAGAACAGCTCGAACGGTGAGGTCGGGCAGGTGATGGACCTGATGTTCTCGGGCGGGCTGTTCGTCAACCGGATGCTTGATCTGCCGGTAACGCAGGATCTGCTGGCAAAACCTGGGGTCTCGCTCGGCGAAATCCGGACGGTCATCAGCCACCCGCAGGCGCTGGGGCAATGTGCTTCGCGCATTCGGGAGATGGGCTGGCAGACCGAATCCTATCCGAACACGGCGCTGGCGGCAAAGTTTGTTGCCGGGACCAACGACCGCACGGTGGCGGCGATTGCGAGCGCGGAAGCGGCGGAACTGTTCGGGCTGGCGGTTCTGGAGCGGAATCTCAACGCCAGCCGGAGCAACACCACGCGCTTTGCGGTCTTGACGCGCGCGGAAAATACGCAGTCGCGCGGGACGCATTCGGCGCTGGTCTTCACGGTCCGCAACGAGGCTGGCGCGCTTGCCCGGGCGATTGATGTAATCGGTCACTACGGCTTCAACATGCGGACGCTGCGGAGCCGCCCCATGCAGGAGCTGCTTTGGCAGTATTATTTCTATGTGGAGGCAGAGGGCGATCTGCACACGCCCGAAGGGCAGAACATGCTCCGCGCGCTGTCGGTCTTCTGCGACCGCCTCAAGCCGGTCGGGTGCTATACGGTGCTGTGAGGGGGCAAGACCTTGGGGCGCCGCCCCAAACCCTGCTTAGGGGACTTCTTGGAAGAAGGTCCCCTAAGAATCTTCAAGAACTTTTATAGAAGGGGCTTTATTGCTTGAATTTTGGTGGGTGCGGATTTGGTGTAGTCACTAACAGCCACTAACTTAGACGGGCATAAGGCATATATCCACGCTCCGAATTGCCCCGTGTCATCCCAACCACGGTACCCTTCGTCATTCAGTATATCAGCACATCCAATCAAAACCAATTTACAGGAGGAAACCCTGATGCACATGCATATGGACCTGGGGGAACGGGGCTACGATATGATCATAGAATCCGGCATACTGTTGCGGGCGGGCGAGGTGTTGAATCTGGACCGCCGCGTGCTGGTTGTGACCGACACCGGCGTTCCTGCCGAATATGCGCGCACGGTTGCGGAGCAATGCGCCGCGCCGGTGGTTGTGACGGTGCCGATGGGCGAGGGGAGCAAAAGCCTTGCGATGTTCGAACGGCTGCTCTCCCGCATGCTGGCAGAGCGCTTTACCCGGACCGATTGCGTTGTGGCGGTCGGCGGCGGGGTGGTGGGCGATCTCTCCGGTTTTGCGGCGGCGTGCTTCATGCGCGGCATCGATTTCTACAACCTTCCGACTACGTTGCTGGCGCAGGTCGATTCCTCCATCGGCGGGAAAACGGCGGTTGATCTCGGCGGCGTGAAAAACTGCGTCGGTGCATTCTGGCAGCCGCGCGGGGTGCTGGTAGACCCGGCAGTGCTGGCAACGCTCCCGCCCCGGCAGCTTGCAAACGGAATGGCAGAGGCAGTCAAGATGGCGCTGACATCGGACGCCGGGCTGTTCGCGCTGTTTGAGAACGGCGGCGAGGTGGACCGCGAAGCCGTCATCCGGCGTTCGCTGGAGATCAAAAAGCGCGTGGTGGAAGCCGACGAACGCGAAAGCGGGCTGCGCCGGATTCTCAATTTCGGGCACACGCTGGGGCACGGGATGGAAGCGGCTGCAGGACTGCACGGTCTGCTGCACGGCGAATGCGTTGCGCTGGGCATGCTGCCGATGTGCGCGCCAGAGGTGCGGGAACGGCTGCTGCCGGTCCTGGCGCGGATCGGGCTACCGACAACCCTGCCGGTCTCGCCGGACCGGGTGCTTTCTGCGGTCTGCCACGACAAGAAATGCGATGGGGCTACGGTGTCCTATGTATATGTGCCGCGCGTGGGCGAGGCAGAGATCCGGCGTGCGTCGGTTTCGGACTTCTGCGCGGCGGTTCGCCCGGCGTTGGAGGCATTGCGAGAGGGGAGAAGACGGTGAAAAACACGTTTGGAAACAATCTGACGGTCACGCTGTTCGGGGAAAGTCACGGACCGGAGATCGGCGCGGTTCTGGACGGTCTGGCGCCCGGGCTGCCGGTTGACGAAGCGTTCATCCGGCATCAGCTGACCCTGCGCCGCCCTGCCGGAGACGGGCTGTCCACGGCGCGCGCCGAGGAGGACCCGTTTCGGATTGTCAGCGGTGTGCTGGACGGCAGAACGACCGGAACGCCGCTCTGTCTGCTGATTCCGACCCGCGACACGCGCAGCC
>USMO01000182.1 GCA_900555785.1 uncultured Eubacteriales bacterium
CCGGCTGAGGAAAGTTCGGGGAGGATGAGGGAGGTTTGGAGGGAGAAGGGACCCACCCGAAAGGGGGTCCCTTCTCCCTCCAAGGTCTTCCCTTCTCCCTCCAAGGTCTTCCCTTCTCCCTCCAAGGTCTTCCCCTCATTCACCCCCGCACCGTCACTTCAAAAAGCCGTTGATAATCTGCTCTTCGGCTTCTTTTTCGGTCAAGCCAAGAGTCATCAGCTTGATCAGCTGCTCACCGGCAATCTTGCCGATCGCCGCTTCGTGAATCAGCGATGCATCCGTGTGACGCGCTTCAATTTCGGGAATCGCAGCAACCGTCGCGCGGTCCATGATAATCGCATCGCATTCCGTGTGCCCCGAGCAGCGGTTGTTGCCGCGCACATTCGAGAAGAACTTCTGGTGACTGTCCTCTTTCGCAACCGAGCGCGAAACCACATGCGTCCCGCAGCCGACACCGTCCAGGTCGACCACAAAGTGCGTCTCTGCCATCTGGTGCCCGTGCGTCAGAATCTTTTCGTGAATCACCAGCGTCGCACCGTCCCCCAGCTTTGCCGTCGTCGACCGCACCGTCGAATCAATCCCCCGAATCTGCGCCGTCTCCATCTCCATGTGGCTGTCCGCTTCCTGGTAGACAATCGTCTGCGGATTCATCACGTTGACCCCGTTGCCGTCTCCCTCGCCGTAGTGCTTTTCAATATACTTCACCTTCGCCCGCTTGCTGAGATAGAAGGTGTGAATCCCGTCGTGCCGGCTCTCCTGCGTCCCGCAGTTGTGAATCCCGCACCCCGCAACAATCGTCACGTCGCAGTCTTCGCCGACAAAAAAGTCGTTGTAAACCAGGTCGTTCAGCCCCGTCTCCGAAATCAGAACCGGAATGTGAACGCTCTCGTTCTTCGTGCCGGACTTGATATAAATCTCAATTCCCGGCTTGTCGGTCTTTTTGACAATCGAAATGTGCTCCGAATCGTTCTTGCCGTAAAGAGACCCGTTGATACGGAGCGAATACGCCCCCATCGGGACCTCGTGAATCCCCGCAATCTCCTGCAGCAGATTCTTCTGTACCTCGCTGATCATACCGTCGCCCCCTCCTTTGCCGTCAGCCGGCAGCCAGCAGGCGCGCCCAGCAGCTCCGGCAGAATGTCATTCTTCGCACCGTATGCCGCAATCTCTCCGTTCACAACCACCGCAACCTTGTCGGCAATGTCCAGAATCCGCTCCTGGTGCGAAATAATCAGAATCGTGCCGCGCGTCCGCTCATACATCGACCGGAAGACCTGAATCAGATTGTTGAAGCTCCAGAGGTCGATTCCCGCCTCCGGCTCGTCAAACAGCGACAGCTTTGTCCCGCGCGCATTGATCATCGCAATCTCAATCCGCTTCAGTTCGCCGCCGGAAAGCGACGCATCCAACTCGCGGTCAATATAGTTCTTGGCGCAAAGCCCGACCTCAGACAGATACGCACACGCCTGCGCAACCGTGATGTTCTTCCCCGCAGCAAGCGAAATCAGATCTTTGACCGTCAGCCCTTTGAAGCGCACCGGCTGCTGAAAAGCAAAGCTGACGCCCAGCTTCGCGCGCTCGGTGATCGAAAGCCCCGTGATGTCCTCGCCGTCCAGCAGAATCTGACCCGAGGTGGGCGTGTAAATTCCGGCAATCAGCTTCGCCAGCGTCGATTTACCGCTGCCGTTCGGTCCCGTGACCGCAACAAAACGGTCGTCTACCGTCAGGCTTACATTCCGGATGATCTCTTTCCCGTCCGGCACCGTGTAGCATAGATTTTTGAGTTCAAGCATGACTGATTTCCTCTTTATTTTCTTCTTAGCATTCTATTTTACCCTTTTTTCCACCTTTTTGCAAGACCTATCGCCCATTTATATGTTAATTCTTTGTGAACTGCGGACGGTTTCCGCACAACGGAGACGAAAAATGTGCTATAATCTACCCGTATTTCAAAAGGAAAGGCTGCAACATGAGAAACTATCCGAGCATTACCGTAACCCCGAAGGGCGAAGAATTTTTGCGCGGCGGGCACGTCTGGGTCTATGGGGACGAGGTTACCGCCATCTCCGGCACCGTTACCGACGGCGGGCTTGCCGACGTCTACTCCGGAAAAGGAAAATATCTGGGCACCGGGTTCTATAATTCCAACTCCAAAATCCGCGTCCGCATCGTCTCCAAAAACGCCAACGACCGCTTTGACCGCGCGTTCTGGGAACGCAAGCTGCGCTGGGCGATCGACTACCGCCGCTCGGTGATGGGCGAACGCGATTTCAACTGTTGCCGACTGATCTTCGGCGAAGCGGATGCCTTTCCCGGTCTGACGGTCGACCGGTTCGGAGACGTTCTGGTGACCGAGGTGCTGTCACTCGGAATGGAAGCAATTAAGAATGAGATTTATTCTTGTTTGCTTTCCCTGCTGCGCGAGGCGTTCGGACAAGAGATTCATGTGCTCTATGAGCGCAACGAGGCGCCGATTCGGAAGCTGGAGGGCATGGAACTTTCCAAGGGCTTCTGGCACGGGGACGGGCTGCTGACCGACACCGCCGGGCTGGTAACCATCACCGAAAACGGCATCCGCTATACCGTGGACTATATCGAGGGACAAAAGACCGGGTTCTTCCTGGACCAGAAATATAACCGCGCGGCAATCCGCACGCTGGCAAAAGACAGGCGCGTGCTGGACTGCTTCACGCACACCGGGTCCTTTGCGCTCAATGCCGCACAGGCTGGCGCAGAACACGTCACAGCCGTCGATATTTCTGCCGATGCGCTGGAAATGGCAAAGAAAAATGCGGCACAAAACGGGCTTTCCGACTGCATGGACTTCGTTTGCGCCGACGTATTCGACTATCTTGCGGCACTCCCCCAGGACCACGGCTATGATTTCATCATCCTGGACCCGCCCGCGTTTACCAAGAGCCGCGACACACTGCGCAACGCCATAAAAGGCTATCGCGAGATCAACCGCCGCGCCATGCAGGCGCTGCGCCGTGGTTCCTATCTTGCCACCTGCTCCTGCTCGCATTTCATGACCAATACCTACTTCTGCCAGATGCTCCATAACGCCGCAGCAGATGCCGGCGTGGGTCTGCGGCAAATCGAAGCCCGCCAGCAAGCCCCTGATCACCCCATCCTGTGGAACGTTCCGGAAACGGATTATCTGAAATTTTATATCTTCCAGATTGTCTGATTTAAGAGTTGGTTTTAGTCTCATTCTTGATTTTGTATTATGATGGTATGAAAAACGCCTCCATTTGTAGATAAAAGGGGGCGTTTTTTTTCGAATATTGGTGTGTGTTACAGCACAGCGGAACGACACATGGGTCGTTCCCTACAAAGCAACCAAGCCGCATCCCTCCCCATAACACCGC
>USMO01000183.1 GCA_900555785.1 uncultured Eubacteriales bacterium
GCCCTGTGCGGTGAAGTTCTTGGGGGTTCTTAGGGACCTTCTTTCAAGAAGGTCCTAAGTGGGTTCGGGCAAAGCCCGGGGTCTTTCACCCCGGAAATTTTCAAAAAAAACTTGACAAGCGGGAGAAAAAGGGATATAATAAATCTGTATGACTATCGGAAGGGGAAAAATCGGATGATTCGCAGCATGACGGGCTTCGGGCGTGCCAGACGGACGGTTGGCGGGCGCGATATTACAGTAGAGATTCGGTCAGTCAACAGCCGGTATCTGGATTGCTCGGTCCGGCTGAGCCGGTCGGTCTCCTTTCTGGAAGAACGCATCAAGCCCTACCTGCAGGCGCGCGGGCTGGCGAGAGGAAAGGTTGACATCTCGATTACGGTGGAAACGCTGGAAAGCGTGGACGTTGTTGCGCTGGACGACGGGAAGGTGAAAGCCTACCTGGCGGCGCTTTCCCGCCTGCGCGACGAATATGGGCTGCGCGATGATATTTCGGTCATGACCGTTGCAAGAAACGCGGACCTGTTCGTCACGGTCAAGCCGGAGGAGGATGCCGAGCGCGACTGGGCAGACCTGGAGCCGGTGCTGGCAGAGGCTGCGGACCTCTTCTTTGCCGCAAAGGAGCGGGAAGGCGCGGCGCTGGTCCTGGACCTTGGGGCAAAGCTCGGGGACCTGCGAAAGACCGTAGAGGAGGTCGCGCGGATGTCGGAGGACACCGTGCAGCATTACCGCGAACGGCTTGCCGAGCGGGTCCGGTTGGCGCTGGCAGATAACCACATCACGCCGGACGAATCGCGGATCCTGACCGAATGCGCAATCTTTTCCGACAAGGTGGCGGTGGACGAAGAACTGGTCCGGCTGCGCACGCATTTCGACGCGATGGCAGAGATTTTGCGGGACGGCGACGCGGTTGGCAGGCGGCTGGATTTCCTGATTCAGGAGATGAACCGGGAGGTCAACACCACCGGCTCCAAATGCACCGACGCGGCGGTTGCGGCAAAGGTGATCGACCTGAAATGCACGCTGGAAAAGATTCGCGAGCAGATTCAGAATCTCGAGTGACGAAAGGGCAATTGTATGAAGTTTATCAATATCGGCTTTGGAAACATGGTTGCGTCCGACCGTATCGTGGCGCTGGCAAATCCCGATTCCGCCCCCATTAAGCGGCTGATTCAGGATTCCAAGGATGACGGGCGGGCGATTGACGTGACCTGCGGCAGGCGGACCCGGGCGGTGATCATCACCGATTCGGAGCATGTGATTCTGTCCGCAATTCAGACCGAAACCATCGCAAACCGGCTGGAGAACAGCGACGGCGACGAGGACGAAGACGAGATTCCCGCAGACGGGGAGTGAGGAGCCGATATGAAGGACGAAAAAGGGCTGCTGATCGTGGTTTCCGGACCGGCGGGAAGCGGAAAAGGGACGGTAAATCAGCGGCTGCTGGAAACGGGAGACTTTGTGTTTTCGGTTTCTGCCACGACAAGGGCACCGCGGCCGGGCGAAGTGGACGGCGTGAACTACCACTACATCGCGCGGGAAGAATTTGAAGCACGCATTGCGCGCGGGGAGCTGCTGGAGCACACGCAGTATTGCGGGAACTACTACGGGACCCTGCGGAGCGAGACCGATGCGGTGTTGGCGAGCGCGAAAAATCTGCTTCTGGAAATCGAAGTGGAGGGCGCGATGAACATCAAACGGCAGTACCCGGAGGCGGTGCTGATCATGCTTCTGCCGCCGTCCTACAAGGTTCTGGAGGCAAGGCTGCGCGGGCGGGGGACCGAGACCGAAGAGGTCATCCGAAAGCGCATGGCGCGCGCCCGGGAAGAGCTGGAATACCTGCCGCGTTATGACTACGTTGTCTATAATCAGGAAGGCGGCGTAGAGCAGGCGGCGGTAGAGATCCGCGCCATCGTCACTGCCGAAAAGCACGCCATCCGCCGGAATCCCGGCGCAAAGGAACGCTTTTTCGGCTGAGCGGAAAGCCCGCGCGGTGCCCGGTACCGTTGCATCGCACCGGGAAATGATTTTGGAAGATTCCAAAGACCCTTTTCCGAGGGGCATCTTTGGGAAGGTCTTATAGCGAAGGAGAAAAGAACATGCTGCATCCAACCATTGACGAACTGACACAGGGAAAGTACAACCGCTACGAACTGGCACTCGCGACCGCGAGATGCGCGCGTCTCATCACCGATGAGTACGTTCGCCAGCACGATGTTGCGGAGAAAAGCCAGACCGGCAACAAGGAGACCGACCGTCCGGTGAACACGATGATTGACCGCGAACTGCGGGACGAGAAGGCGGTAAAGGTTGCCATCGGCAGAATCTACAAGGGCATTTACCGGATCGACCTGCACGCCGAGGAGCATCCGGAGGATGCCGAGGAGCTGTGGGAAGCCGGCAACGAAGCCGAGGTGAAGCTGGAGGAAGAGGAAGCCGAGCGCGAGGAGCAGGGCGAAGAGCCGGAGGACCCGGACGTGAACCCCGATGTCCCGGTTATCGGATGAATCCGAAGCTCTATGACGCGGACAGCAACCTGCGCCTGCGTTATGCGGGCGTGTATGTGCTGGGAAACCCCTACGCCGTAGACTGTCTTTATGACTACGAAATCCCCTGCGAGATGGGGAACGGCGCGGTGGTACCCGGGTGCTTTGTAACGGTTCCGTTCGGCATCCGGAACCAGACGCGCGTTGCGCTGGTTGCCGAGGTCCGCGAGACCTCTCGGTTCAAGGAACTGAAAATGATCCGGATGCGGTGCCCGGACAGCATTTCGCTGGACGGGGAGATGCTGGGGCTGTGCGAATTTATGCGCAACCGGATCTTCTGCACAACGGATGATGCGGTGCGGGCGATGGTGCCGGCATCCTCCATCCTGCGCCTGCGGGAGCTCTACGCTCCTGCCGCAGAGGCGCGTTCTGCCGATTCCGACGACATCCGGGCGTCGGATTTATCTGTTTATAGCTACCTGCGCGAGCGGGGTGAGGCAACGATTCAGGCGCTGCGCGACCGGTTTGCGGTGCAGGTGGAGGGCAGTCTGCGACGGCTTTTGAAGCTGGGGGTCATCACCAAGCGGGTGGAGCTGGAGCGCGAAAAGGCAGAGAAGACCGAGCAGCTTTGGTCGCTTGCCTGCTCACGGGAAATGGCTGGCGAGCTGACGGCGGGACATGCCTGCGACAGCCAGCCGGCGCTGCGGTCGCAGAAGCACCGCGATGTGCTGACGGTTCTTTTGGGCGAGGACGGACCGATGAGCGGCAGCGCGCTGTGCCGGGCGGCGAATGTGTCGAACGTGCAGCTGAAGGCGCTGCTGGAGAAGGGATTG
>USMO01000184.1 GCA_900555785.1 uncultured Eubacteriales bacterium
TTCGAAGTTTTTTCGTTGGCTTTCGTTCTTCGACAAGCCGCTACGGATTCGCTTCGTCCGCTTCCCCTCTCGCATCCGTCCCGTGGCCTTTCCCAAGTCCCTCGTTTCGAGCGCTTGATTATTATACCACTTTTTTGCGCTCCTGTCAAGCATTTTTGCGACAAAAACATTCACAAAAACACCGCCGGTTCGACACCGAAAAACTCCCCTTTTCACAGTCGGTCATTTTGCAGTCACAAAGCGCCCCTGCGGACGCAAAAAATCCGCAGGGGCGCTCCCTGATATTCAGCAAAAATCAGACTTCCGGAATGGTAATCTCGACCTCGTGGCCTGCCTCGGCAGACTTCGCGATGCCGTCGATAATCGCCTGGTTGTACAGAATCTGCGATGACGGAACCGGCGCCTTGCCGCCCTCCTTGATGGCATCGAGGAAGGTGCGGATCTTCAGATCAAACAGATTGTCCTTCATCTTGATAATCGGGATCTCGGTCTGGGTCTGCTCGCCGCAAACTTCATGGTACAGCGTCATAGGACCGCCGACCGTGCCGTTCCAGCACTCGGTAGACGGAATGCGCAGGCTGCCCTTGGTACCCATAATGATGGTATCACCGGGGGTGTCCAGATTCATTGCCCATGCGATACGGAAATCGAGAACGATCCCGCCCTCGAGACGGATGAATGCAGCCGCAAAGTCATCCACGCCGAACTTCTGCGCGTACTCGGGATGACCGATATGCTGATAGTGCGAATAATTCGGGTCGGTGCCGAAGAAGGCAGACTTATAGCCCGAAACGGTCAGCGGCTTCGGATAGCCGATGGCGTTGAGTACCATATCCAGCGAATAGCAGCCGATGTCGCCCAGTGCGCCGATGCCTGCAGTGTCCTTTTCGATGAAAGAGGTACCGAACGGTGTCGGGATTCCGCGGCGGCGTCCGCCACCGGTCTGGATATAGTAAATCTTTCCGAGCGCGCCGGATTCGACGATCTTCTTGATCATCTTCATGTTCGCATCCATTCTGGGCTGGAAGCCGATGGACAGAATCTTGCCGCTCTTCTTCTCTGCCTTCATGACCTCAACCGCCTCGTCCAGCGTGACGGTAAAGGGCTTTTCCAGCAGAACATTCACGCCCTTCTCCAGCGCATAGATTGCGGGAGCTGCGTGCTGGCGGTTATAGGTGCAGACCGAGACGGCATCCAGCTTCAGGCTTCCGTCGTCCAGCATCTCCTTGTGCGATGCATAATCGGTCTTGACATCGGTCAGACCGTGCTTCTCCATAAATGCCTTTGCCTTGCCCGGAATCAGGTCCGCGCCGGCAACAATCTCCACGTCGGGCTGCTTGAGGTAGGAATTCATATGCGCGTCTGCAATCCAGCCGCAGCCGATGATGCCCACTCTGAGCTTCTTGCTTGCATCAACCGTTTTGACTTCCTGGTTGACCTTGAAATCATCCAATCCCATCTTTCAATCCTCCATTATAATATAATTGTAGAAACCGGTTCACAGACCGAGGCTCTTCAGGTAGTTTCTGCTCATCTCGGCGCATTCCATCGGGGTGTTTTCCTCGGTGGGCTGGTCCTGCTCCACAACGACCCACTGCACGCCTGCAGGCTCTGCCGCTGCCAGAATCTTCGGGAAATCCTGCTTGCCGTAGCCGACCGGACGGAAGGCAAACTTTTGGTCCTGCTTGCCCTGCTCCTTGTCGTCGATACCGATGAGCTGATACATATGCTCCGACTTTGTGCCGACAAAATCCTTCAGGTGCAGCACGGGCGCTCTGCCGCTGTACTTGGTCAGGTATGCCGCCGGGTCCTCGCCGCCGACATTGACCCAGCAGGTGTCCAGCTCGGTCTGCAGCAGGCTTGCGGGGACCTCTTCATAGAGGACATCCAGTGCGTACTTGCCGTCCAGCTTGGTAAATTCGAAATCGTGATTATGATACAGCAGGGTCATACCCAGCTTGTTGCAGACCTCGCCCAGCATGGCGATATTTTTAATCACTTCCGGAAAAGCCGGAGTGCCGGGTCTATATTCGGGCGTCAGGTAAGGGACCGCGACATACTTGCAGCCGATGGTCTTGTAATCGCCCAGCACACCCTCCGGATCCTTGATCATATCCAGATACGGTACATGTGCCGACAGCGGGACCAGACCCAGGAACGCACACATATCGCGCACTTCCTCGGGCTTGTGCCCGTAAAGACCGGCAAATTCCACGCCGTCATAGCCCAGGTCCTTCAGCTTTTTCAGCGTTCCGAACAAATTGGCTTCTGCGTCTTTTCTGATCGAATAGACCTGAATCGCAACCGGAAATTTCTTCATGATTCATTGTTCCTTTCAGTATTCCGGAAGACCGCTTTCCCCCCTCTCGGGCGCTTTCTTCCTTTGTACTACCATTATAAGACATTTCCTGCGCTGAATCAAGACACAAATGGGCAAATTAAAGACAAATATTGCGATTTCCGCTTTTGAGCGCCGATTCCAATCCTTTTTCAGCCGGAATGCGCAGCAGCGTGACCGCATCGCCCGTCTGCAGGGTGACCAACAGGAAGTCTCGCGGGAAAAGTGGCGTCAGGTAGCGGTAGATCACATTTGCCGCCTGCTCCGTCTCCCGGATTACAGCCTTTTCCCCTGCCGAGACCGCGCACACCGCCGTCACCTGCGAGAGCGGGACCCGGCAGACCGCCGTGTTGCGCCGCCCGTAATGCTCGGTAATCAGAAATTCCCGCTCCCCCGCCTCGTCCGGCTCGGTTACCGTGTAGGTATAGCTGCGCAGAATGCTTTTGTTCGCAATCACAAAGGCAGCCGCCAGAAAGGCCACGGCGACAAACTGGAAGATTGCCGGATACGGAATGCCGTCCAGGCGCGACACGCCAAAGCACGCCGCAGCCAGCACCAACGCAAGTCCCGCCAGCACCTTTTCGGCTACATTTTTGTTGTCCGGCGTATATTCGTAGTAATTCATAGCTCCTCCTGCAGCGCCGCGTCCAGCGCCTGTGACGCCAGGGTCGGGTCGGCGCGTCCCCCGCTTTTGGCAAGCAGCCTTCCAAACAGCGCATTGCGCGCGTTCCGCTTTCCCGCGCGCAGGTCCTCCACAACCTTGCCGTTCTCACGCACCGTTTCCACCGCAAGCTGTCCTAAGAGGACCGGGTCGCAAAGGCGGAGCAGATGTTCCGCTTCTGCGGTCTCGGCAGGCGAGAAATCTTCGGAAGCCGCCAGACGTGCCAGCAGCGCCTTTGCGGTTCCGGCAGTGATGCGCCGGTCCCCCATCAGCTCTGCCAGTTCGGCAAACCGCACGGGCGAAAAC
>USMO01000185.1 GCA_900555785.1 uncultured Eubacteriales bacterium
ACCGTCCTCTGCTATGACAGCAAGACGCTTTACAAGCAGTCCGAGACGGCGGCGCTGCGCGAGCTGAATGTGCGCGACCTGATGCTGGCGGGCTACCTTGCAAACTCCTCCAAGGGGAGTTACGACCTGCCGATGCTGGTGCAGGACTACCTGGGCATGCTGCTCCCGGCAGACGCGCCGCGCATTGCCGTGTTCCTGCCGCTGTGGGAGAAGCTGTCGGAAAATCTTGCGGCAAGCGGGCAGACCGGACTGCTGACCGACATCGAGGGTCCGCTCGCGCTGGTGCTTGCCGACATGGAGAGCGCCGGATTCCGGATTGACCGCGCGGGAATTGCAGCCTACGGCGACCAGCTCGGAACGCTGGCTGCGGGGCTGGAGAATCAGATTTACATGCTGGCGGGCGTGCCGGAATTCAACATCAATTCGCCCAAGCAGCTGGGGGACATCCTGTTTGAGACCCTGAAGCTGCCGCACGGGAAGAAGACCCGCACCGGCTATTCGACCAATGCGGAGATTCTGGAAAAGCTGCGCCCGTATCATCCGATTGTCGAGGCGGTCCTGGATTACCGCCAGCTGACCAAACTCAAAAGCACCTACACCGACGGGCTTTTGAAGGTGGCAGACGCAAACGGGCGGGTCCACACCACCTTCCGGCAGACCGGCACGGCAACCGGGCGGCTGTCCTCCACCGAGCCGAACCTGCAGAACATCCCGGTCCGGACCGAACTGGGGCGCGAACTGCGGCGCTATTTCCTGCCGGAGAACCGCGATTTTGTGATTGTTGACGCGGACTATTCGCAGATTGAATTGCGGCTGCTGGCTGCGGTGTCGGGGGACGAAAACCTGTGCGAGGCGTTCCGCGAGGGCGCGGACATTCACACCTCCACTGCGGCAGCGGTTTTCGGTGTCCCGCGCGATGCGGTCACGCCGGAAATGCGCAAGAAGGCAAAGGCGGTCAATTTCGGCATCATGTACGGCATCGGCGCGTTCTCTCTGGCAGACGACATCGGCGTGTCGCGGCAGGAGGCGCAGGCGTTTATCAACCGCTATCTCGGGCAGTTCCCGGGTATTGACGAATACCTGAAGCGGACGATTGCCGAAGCCTATGAGAACGGATACGTGACCACGCTGTTCGGGCGGCGGCGGTATATTGCGGAACTTTCCGGCAAAAACAAGGTGCAGCAGAAATTCGGCGAACGGGTGGCGATGAACAGCCCGATTCAGGGCACGGCAGCGGACCTGATTAAGATTGCCATGATCCGGGTCCACCGGCGCCTGAAGCAGGAGGGGCTGAACGCGCGCCTGATTCTGCAGGTGCATGACGAACTGTTGATTGAGGCGCACCGCTCCTGCGCAGACCGAGCCGAAGCAATCCTGCGCGAGGAGATGGAGAGCGCCGCCAAGCTGCCGGTTCCGCTTACGGTGGAGATTCACTCCGGCGACACTTGGTACGATGCGAAATAACGGAGGAACCGACATGACCGAAGTGGTAGCGGCGCTGATTTGGAGGGACGGCAGATTTCTGATCTGCCAGCGCCCGGCGCACAAGGCAAGAGGGCTTTTGTGGGAGTTTGTCGGCGGGAAGGTTGAGCCGGGCGAGACGCAGGCGCAAGCCCTTGTCCGCGAATGCCGGGAGGAGCTTGCCGTCCCGCTGACGGTTGGCGAGGTGTTTGCGGAGGTGGTACACGCCTATTCCGACCTGACAGTGCATCTGACGCTCTTCCATGCCGCAATTGCGGAGGGGGAACCGCAGCTGCTGGAGCACAACGCCCTCCGCTGGATTACGCCGGACGAGATTCCGGAATACGACTTCTGCCCGGCAGACGTGGAGATTCTGGAAAAGCTGCGCAGCACTTACCGGGGAGACGCACAATGAACCCGGAGTATCCTTCGGCGGTTGAGTGCAATCAAATCGTTTCATATCCCAAAATTTTTATCTAAGGAGAACACGAAGATGTCTATTTTTGACCGGTTCAGAGAGAAATCCGAAAGCAAGCGGAAAGCCGAAAAAGAGCGGAAAGCCGAGCTGCGCGAGGTGATTCTCGGGCTGCAGCGCAACCAGCTCACCATCAAGGAGACGCTGTTCGGCAAGGTTTCGGGTCCCGATGCCAGCAAATTTGGCGGCAAGCCGTATCTCCCGGCAGATTTTGTCTGGCCGACCTACAAAAGCGTCGAGGACGGCATCACGCGCCCGCTGTCCTTCTTCTGCCAGTTCAACCTGGAGAAGGTGAAGCCCTACGACAAGGATAACCTGCTGCCTGCGCGCGGGATGCTGTATTTCTTTTATGACTGCGCTTCGTCGGCATGGGGCTATGACCCGGCAGACGAGGGCGCTGCGCGCGTCTTCTACTTCGAAAATACCGACGGTTTCGTGCCGCTGGACCTGCCGCAGGAGCTTGCGCCGGAGCACACGATTCCGGAAATTGCAATCAAGTTCAAGCCAAAAAAATCCTTCCCGGACTTCGACGAGTTTGAATTTTACAGCGACAAGGAATGCGATTGGGACGAATACGACAACATTGTGGAGAGCGTTACCGATGATGTCGACGAGATTCCGGAAGAACACAAGCTGCTGGGGTATGCCGACGTTGAGCAGAGCGAGATGCTGACCGAATGCGAGCGAATCAGCCGGGGCATCTATTGCGGCAATGCGGAAAGCTACGAAAATCTGCCGCAGGCGCAGAAGGATGAGATTGCCAAGCATGCGGGCGAATGGACCCTGCTGCTGCAGCTTTCCACGATTGCAAAGGACGACTTTGAATGGATGTTCGGCGACTGCGGCATGCTCTATTTCTACATCCGGAAAGCCGACCTCGCGGCAGGCAACTTCGACCGGGTGCGCTTTGTCGTGCAGTGCTGCTGAGCAGAATGCTATGAAACGGTATGTCTTGTGGCTCCTGGTGTGCGTCATGCTTTTTCTGACCTCCTGTGGACCAACACATATCCGAGAAGAGTGGCTGGAAGAATATTGTCAAAACAGCGGGGGTTACAGCCCGGCAGTGCAGGACCGCTGCGTGCAGCCGGGTCTGATCATGCACGAAAAATCCGGCGAAACGCCCGCCTCTTCAAGGCAATCTGCGTTCCCGGTTAGTGACACACCTATTGCAACACAATAATTGGTTTTTTCCTTGTTTTGCCCTCTTGCAAAAGCCGGGCAAATGTGGTATACTGGTAAAACGGGCGTGACACCGTTGGGGGAGGAGCAAACGATGGACGGGCAGAGAAGCATGGAGAAAATGGAGGCGTTTTACAAAAAGTACCGCAGAATCGACTCGGTGGTCAACTCGCTTGCCGAGGATTA
>USMO01000186.1 GCA_900555785.1 uncultured Eubacteriales bacterium
GCGGCTGCGCTCCAGCGCGTCAAGCTCTGCCTCCAGCGCGGCAATCCGGCGCTTCATGTGCCGCCGGTCGGATTCCAGCTTCGATTCGCCCGGTCCGCGCGTGCCGATGCCGCCGCCCAGACGCGACATCTCGGTCCCCTTTCCGATCAGCCGGGGCGCCGTGTATTTCAGTTGCGCCAACTCCACCTGCAGCTTTCCCTCGCCGGTCACCGCATGGAGCGCGAAAATATCAAGAATCAGCATCGAGCGGTCGATCACCCGCACGTCGTCGCCGATGCCGTCCTCCAGGTTTTTAATCTGCGCCGGGGACAGCTCGCAGTCGAAAATGACCAGCTCCACACGGTAAAGCCGGCAGAGATCGCGCAATTCGGCAACCTTTCCGCTGCCAACGCAGGTGCGCGGGTCGGGGTGGTCCTTGCTCTGCACCACCTTGGCAAAGCAGGTGCCACCCGCCGTGTCCAAAAGGCGCTCCAGCTCGGCAAGGCTCCGCTCGGTGTCGTCCATGCTCCCCTCCGGGAGGCAAAGACCCACCAGGATCGCCTGCGCCAAGGAAATTCCGTTTTGTTCCGTCATGAAAAACCTCCTTTGAAAGAAAAAGGGCAAGCCGTTTTTGCAGCTTGCCCGAGGAATTACTTCTGGAAAGAAGCCATTCTCTTCTTGAACTTATCCACACGTCCACCGGCATCAACAAACTTCTGCTTTCCGGTAAAGAAAGGATGGCACTTGGAGCAGATGTCCACTCTGATTTCGCCGCCCTTGGTGGATCTGGTCTCAACGACCTCGCCGCACGCGCACCGGATGGTGCATTTTTCATAGTTGGGATGGATTCCGTTTTTCATGATAGGTTACCTCTTTCGTTTGATTTGATGTTCTTTGACATCGTTCCGCAAGAGCGGGAGCCGCGTTCGGCGGCATACAACAGATATTATAGCACACTTTTTTCGGAATTGCAAGAGGTTTGCACAATTTTTTCCGCGTTTTTTCGCGATTTTTCCGGTCTCATTTGCCCCGCGAGCATTTTTCGGCGTCGATTGCCAGAACGACCATCAATGCGGTGAGCGCGTTGGACGGGTCAAACACGTCAATCACGTAGGTGTCGGTCCAGTTGAAGAGCTGCTTGGAGATTGTTGCAACCGGATTTCCGCGCGGCGTGCGGATGTCATAATCCCAGCCGAACCAGTCCCCTTCCACTTCCCAGCCGTTGCATTCCAGGTCGAAAACCGGATGGAACAGCGAGAACCGCTTGCAAACGCAGCCGATATAGCGGTCGCGGACATACATTTCAAACTTCGGCAAAAACGTCAGGACCCGCTCCCGCACCGTGCCGACCTCGTATCCCTGCGCATCGTAGATTTTCAAAAGATGCCCCCAGGACAGCTGCCCGCGCACCGTATAGACCGTTCTCCCCCGCTCATCGTAAATGTCGTAGCTGTCAAACCACGAGAACATCCGCTGACGAAATAACAGCTTCATGTTGATTCCTCCCGAAACCGGTTTGTTGTCTCTTTCACAATATCATAAAAGGCATACACGTACAAGGGAAAATGATTTTTTCATAAATGCTCAAAAGTCTGTCAAAAAATTAAAAACAGACTTGACAAATTGTCAGAATTGTGGTATACTGAGTTTGCCAAATAAACAGAATAGAGGAACCACAGGTGTACTGTGCCTCCCCGGCACGGCTTTTTTGCTATGCAAAATACTTTTGCTGCAGACTCACACCAATGGAATTGATAAAAGCACAGATTCCAATACAGGATGTGAGGAAAGCGAGAACCGCAGTATCTCCCATCCTGTATTCTGTTTGTTTGGCGACAACCCGAAATTGGTGTTTTCGTGCGCAGGCTCAGTCTTGCGCACTTTTTCGTTTGGGGAAGATCTTGGGGCGCTGCCCCAAGGTCTTCCCCCTCTCACTCCACATCCCGCCGCCCTTGGAGGGCGCGGAAAAGCGTGACGGCATCGGCATATTCCAGATCGGCACCGACCGGCACACCGTAGGCAAGACGGGTCACCCGCACGCCAAGCGGCTTCAGAAGGCGCGACAGATACATCGCGGTCGCCTCTCCTTCCACATTCGGATCGGTTGCCACAATCACCTCCGACACGTCGCCGTGCCCCACGCGCTCCAGAAGCTCTTTAATCTTCAGCTTGTCCGGCGTGACCCCGTTCATCGGGGAAATCAAACCGTGCAGAACGTGATAAACCCCGCGGTATTCGCGCACCCGTTCCATCGCCATCACCGCGCGCACGTCGGTCACCACACAGATTACCGAGCGGTCGCGGTTCGGGTCATCGCAGATCGGGCAAAGCGCGCGGTCGGTCAGATTCTGGCAGACCGGGCAGAGATGAATCTTCTTTTTCGCGTCCAGAATTGCCGAGGCAAACGCTGCCGCCTCTTCCTCGGTCCAATCCAGAACCGAGAACGCCATGCGCAACGCGCTCTTTCTGCCAACACCGTTCAACCTGCCGAACTGCTCTGCCAGATGCTGAAGCGACTCAATGTAATCCGCCATGTCCTCACATCAGGCCCGGGATGTTCGGCAGATTAACCTGCCCCGTGATCTTGTTCAGCTCGTCCGCATTGGTCGTGTCCACGCGCTTGATTGCCTCGTTGACCGCAGCCACCAGAATATCCGACAGCGTTTCGATGTCGTCCGGGTCGACAATCTCCGGCTTGAGATCGATGGCAAGAATCTCCCGCTTGCCGTTGATTTTCACGTTGACCACGCCGCCGCCTGCGGAAATGTCGTATTCCCGTGCGTCCAGCTCCTCCTGCTTTTGCGCGACCTCTTCCTGCGCCTTCTGCACCTGACGCATCAGCGCCTGCATGTTCTGCGGTCCGCCGCCCAGCCCCTTCGGAATGTTTGCTCTCATGTTGTTTCCCTCCGTTTATTTTATAGCAGTCGTTTATTGACCGTCCTCTGCCGCCGCGATGATTTCATCCAGCGCCGAGGTTGTCTGCTTTCCTTTTACTTCAAACAGGAGCCGGTCATCCGGCACCTCGCGCCCCGCCGTTGACACCAGCGCCGCGCGCAGCTTTTCGCGTCCGCCGCCTTTTTCGGTCATGCTCTTTGCAAAATCCGACGGAAAACGCACCAGAAACTCGCCGTCATCGGTCGTGTACGCCTCCGCGCTCCGGCAGAAGGACGACAGCATCGGGTCGTTCTGCGCCACGCGGCTGATCAGCTCCATCCATCCCCGGAAGGGACGCAGAACCCGTTTTGCATCCGGCGCGGACGCAGCTGCCGGTGTTTTCGGCGCCGGCGCGGACGGTGCTTTTGCATCCG
>USMO01000187.1 GCA_900555785.1 uncultured Eubacteriales bacterium
AAACGGGAGCGACGGCAGCACGACCGGAATGGCGGCTCTCCCGCATTGCCCGGCTGCGGTACGCGCGATGCGGCAGCGGCGTTCGGTCCTCTCGCGGTCCTTTTTTCCGTCTCCCAAGCGGACCACACAGCGGCTGCTTTCAAACGGAATGATTTCCCGCGCGCCGCACTCGACCGCCTTCTGAATCACCTCGTCCAGCTTATCCCCTTTCGGCAGCGCCTGGAAGACGCGGACCAGATACGGCGGCTCGGAGGAGGACGGCTCCTGCGACAGAATCTCTGCCGTTACGGTATCCGGCGAAAAATCGGACAGGCGACAGAGGTAGTCGGTCCCGGTACCGTCACAGACGGTGACCGTCTCCCCGACCGCCATGCGCAGGGAGCGCGAAATATGGTGGGCGTTCTCGCCGGTGATGGTAACGGTGGACCCGGCGATTTGTCCGGAATCAACAAAAAAGCGTGGCATAATTCTACTCCGGTAAACATCATTGCTTTTATTGTACTACATTTTAGCCAATTCGTCAAGACCTTTTTTGTATTTTTTGCCATCAAATTTTATTTTTCCGGTCCGAATGCACAAAACAGCGCCCCGCTGCGGCACGGCAGCGGGGCGCTATGAAAGGTCTTGGCGTTACAACATCGGTGCGAACAGGCGGCAGATGTCCTGCAGGAATGTGACAAGCGGGTTGGCGCGCCAGGTCTTGGCGGTAATCTCCGTGCATTTTTCCTGCGTTTCCAGAAAATCGCGCTTGACCTCGGCGAGACTGTCGGTTCCGTAGAGGCACACGCCGCACTCAAAGTGCATGTACAGGCTGCGGAAATCCATGTTGACCGTTCCGACCGAGCCCAGGCGGTCATCCACCACAAAATTTTTCGAATGGATGAACCCGTCCGTATACTCAAAAATTCGGACGCCGGAATGCAGCAGCTCCCGGTAATACGACCGCGTGGTGAAGTGGACGATCTTTTTATCCGGCTTGTGCGGCGTGAGAATGCGCACATCGACGCCGCTCTCTGCCGCCAGCTTCAGTGTGGAAATCAGGTCGTTGTCCACCATGAGGTAGGGGGTGGTGATATAGACGTAATTCTTCGCCGTTGCAATCAGGTGCCGGTAGGTGTGCTCCCCGACGCTGAGCTCGTCCATCGGGCTGTCGCAGAAGGGCTGCACCCAGCCGCGCGTCCCCTCCGGCGCAGGCTCCCGTCTTTCCGGCAGGTACTTTGCGCAGTCCTCGGTCTGTTTGGTCAGGAAACTCCACATCTGCAGGAACATGACGGTAAAACTCCAGGCGCCGTCCCCCTCCAGCCGGATTCCGGCATCCTTCCAATGCCCGAACCGCTCCCGCTCGTTGATATATTCGTCTGCCAGATTGATGCCGCCGGTGAAAGCAACCTTGCCGTCAACCGAAGTGATCTTCCGGTGGTCGCGGTTGTTCTGCACGCTGGAAAGGAACGGACGGAACGGGTTGAAAACCACGCACTGAATCCCCTCTTTGCGCAGGCTCGCGGCAAAGTCGGTCGGCAGGGTCAGCAGGCAGCCGATGTCATCCCAAATCAGGCGCACATCCACCCCCGCTGCGGCTTTCTCCCGCAGGATCTCGTGAATCGAATCCCAGAACACGCCCTCGCCGATGATGAAATACTCCATAAAGATATACTTCTCCGCGCTCCGCAAAGCTTTCAGCAGCGCTGCCTGGTAGGCTTTTCCGTCATCGTAGTATTCCGTTTCCGTGTTGCCGCAAACCGGAAAGCCCGAGACGTCCCGCAGATAGCGGATCATGCGCCCGGCATCCGGGTTCTCGATGGAGGCGGTGTCTGCCATGTCCGGCACGAACCCGAAAGCATGCGCCGTCTCCTGCTCCTTTTTGTGCAGGCGCTTGCGGTAGCCGATGGTGGTGGTCTGGTAATGGAAGAACCAGTAGAACACCGCGCCGAACACCGGGAACAGGAGGATCAGAAAGACCATTGAAATTTTAAAGGTTGCGTTGTGCTGGCTGTGCGTGGTCAGGTGCAGAGCGGTAAAGAAACCGATGACCTGCCACAGAATGCTGAACCAGCGCAACTGCGAATAAAACGCGATATTCAGCCCGATGAATACGATCTGCGCCAGAAGCAGCAGCGCAACAAATGCCCTCCGGAGCAGCAGCTTTTTCAGCCATCGACTGGTACGGTGCGATTTTGACATCCGTGGGTCCTCCCTGTTTGTCTGTTAGGATTCGTGTTTGATCAGTCCGAATGCTTTGGAGCATTCCATAACGAGCAGCGGGACCAGCACAAGCCCCAGCGCAATGCCGTACATCGGCAGGGTGAGCAATTCCAGCCCGAACGCAACGCGCGCCGGCGTAAACAGCACGATTGCCGAAAGCGCCAGCGAGAGCAGCGCCGCCCAGTTCAGCGTGCGATTGGTAAAGAACCCGATTTTGAACAGCGAATGCTCCGAGCGCATGTTGTACGACTGCACGATCTGCGAGAAGCCGAGGACCAGGAACGCCATCGTCTGTCCGTAGCTTTCGCTGCCGCCCAGAATCTCACCGATTCTATATGCCGCCAGCGACAGCACGCCGAACATCACGCCCTGCAGGATAATCCGCAGACCGAAACCGTTTGCAAACATGCTTTCGTTCTTCGGCTTCGGGCGGCGCTCCATCACGTCCGGCTCAACGGCTTCCATGCCAAGCGAGATGGCGGGGAGCGAGTCGGTAATCAGGTTAATCCAGAGCAGCTGCATCGAAAGCAGCGGCGTTTTGTGCCACAGAATCATCGCAAAGAAGACCGTCAGAATCTCGCCGATATTGGTCCCCAGCAGATAGCCGACCACCTTGCGGATGTTGGCATAGATGCCTCTGCCCTCGCGCACGGCGTCAACGATGGTTGCAAAGTTGTCGTCGGTCAGCGTCATATCCGCCGCGCCCTTGGCAACGTCGGTTCCGGTAATGCCCATTGCGCAGCCGATGTCCGCTGCCTTGAGCGCCGGAGCGTCGTTCACGCCGTCGCCGGTCATCGACACAACCTGCCCCTTGCGCTGCCATGCCCGCACGATGCGGATTTTGTTTTCGGGCGATACCCGCGCATAGACCGCAATGTGCTCGACCTGCGCGTCCAGCTCGTCATCGCTCATCGCGTCCAGCTCCGCGCCGGTGATGGCGCGGTCCCCGTCCGCGAGAATGCCGAGATCCCGCGCGATTGCCGACGCCGTGACCACATGGTCACCGGTAATCATCACCGGCTTGATGCCCGCGCGGCGGCAAACCGCAACGGCATCCC
>USMO01000188.1 GCA_900555785.1 uncultured Eubacteriales bacterium
TGCGGGGTTCGACTGGGCACCGAAGGTGCCTTGCTCTGAGATGACACGGAAGGTTGTTCGGGGCGTGAGATGTACAGTTTATATCCGTCTTAGATAGTGTCGTTTAACCAGTATCAGACACCAAACCACCCCGCCGAGCGAAGCAAAGGCGGGACCCGAGGTACTATCCCAATCCCGTTAGGCGCCTCCTCTTGAAGCGGGCTCGAAGAGCCCGAAACTTCACCGCACAGGGTAACCGGGTTAGCAGAACGTAAAAAATACTTATGTTCCACTACCCGGTTGCCCTGTGCGGTGAAGTTCTTGGGGGTTCTTAGGGACCTTCTTTCAAGAAGGTCCCTAAGCAGGGTTCGGGGCAGCGCCCCGAGGTCTTCCGTCACGCCGCCCAGCCAACCGGCATATGCTGGTAGCGTTGGGAGTACCGACCGATGGGAGGGTAGGATGGAACAAGAGAGAAAAAAACGAACGATTGCCGTGCTGGGCGGTGACGGCAGACAGCGATATGCAGCAGAGCATTTGCGCAGGATGGGATACTCCGTGCGCACCTGGGGACTGTCCCCGGAGGACACGCCCGATTGGCGGGCGGCACTTCCGGCAGACGGGATCCTCCTACCGCTGCCGGCGACCGCCGACAGCCTGTCCGTTGCAACTCCGCTGTGCCCGCAGCTGCCGGGTCTGCGGTTTTCGGCGCTGATCGACAGCGTGAAGCCCGGAAGCATGCTGTTTGGCGGGAGACTGCCGCAGGCATGGGAGCGCGACGCACGCGCGCACGGGCTGACGGTCTTCGATTATTCCGAGGACGAAGCGTTTCAGATGCGCAACGTCCTGCCGACCGTGGAGGGCGCGCTGCTGCTGGCGTTGCAGACCCTGCCGAAAACGCTTTGCGGAACGACTGTAGCCGTAACGGGCTACGGCAGAATCGCATCGCTGTTGGCAGACCGACTGCGGGCGCTGGGAGCCGAAACCGTCGTGTTTGCCAGACGCGAGCGTGACCTTGCCGCAGCACGGATTCGGGGACACCGACCCTGCCGGTTGCGGAGCGATGCACCGATCCGACTGCCGCAGGATTGCCGCATGGTGTTCAATACCGTCCCCGCTCCCATTTTCGGCCCCGGGTCACTGGAGCAGTTTCCGCGCGGGTGCGTGTATCTGGAGCTTGCCTCGCTTCCAGGCGGTATCGACCTCCGGGCGGCAGGCGGGCAGGAAATCCGCGTGCTGCACGGCGGCGGTCTGCCGGGCAGATGTTTCCCGGAGAGCGCCGGAATCATTGTCGCGGAAACGGTCTTGGCGCACCTCCCAACCAGTAACGGAAAGGAAGGCCCGACATGTTAGGATATGCATTCTGCGGTTCCTTCTGCACCCATGCCAAGGCGGTGCGGGAGCTGGAGGGACTGATTGCGGCGGGGCATGATGTCCTGCCGGTTATGAGCGAGACCGTTTACGCAACGGACACCCGTTTCGGGACCGCTGCGGCACTGCGGGAGCGTGTGGAAACGCTGACCGGACATCCGATTCTGCACAGCATTGTGGATACCGAACCGCTCGGTCCAAGGCTACGCCTGGATGCGCTGATCATCAGCCCCTGCACCGGAAATACGCTTGCAAAGATTGCGAACGTCATCACCGATACGGCGGTCTGTATGGCGGCAAAGGCGCACCTGCGCAGCGACAGACCGCTGGTGCTGGCGTTGGCATCCAATGACGCGCTGTCCGCAAACCTGCGCAACATCGGAATCCTGCTCTCGCGCAAGCACATCTATTTTGTGCCGATGGTGCAGGACGACCCGGAGGGCAAGCCGCACTCCCTGGTTGCGGATTTTTCCTGCCTTGCGCGGACGCTGGAATCGGCGCTGGCGGGGCGGCAGGAGCGGCGGCTGTTCCTCTGATCGACCGCTCCCGGAGTGCAGAATTTGCCTCCTGCCGGGGTGACCAGACTGCGAAACCAGCAGAGGTCCTCGCGGTCAATGCCCCGGCAGAGCAGGAGCAGGACCAGATAGAGCAGCACCGCAACGCAGATCTGCAGTACAAGCGCCGGAGCGGTCGGAAGCACGCCGGTCCTGCCGAAGAGCAGATGCGTGCCCCAGGTGGCGCCCAGCACGGAGAGCAGCGGTTTCCAGACCCATTTGCAAAGCTGCACCTTGGCATCCCCGACCGTCAGCAGACGGGTGATGCTGAGCACCGTATTGAAGCATTCCGAAAACCAGATGGCAAACAGGTAGCCCGAAATGCCCCAGTGCGGCACCAGAAATTTGACCAGCAGCACCGAAATCAGCGCGTCCGCAACGTTGATGCGCATCGAGGTCAGCTGCTCGCCCATGCCTTTGAGCATGGAATCGACTGCCGCGTCCACATACATGACCGGAATCAGCGGCGCGAGCAGCCCCAGGTAGTAGCCGGTTCCGGTCCCGGGGTAGAGCAGCTCGCCCAGCGGAGCGGAAAAGGAGATCAGGATGCCGGAAACGCCGATGGAGAACAGCAGCGACAGCGAAAGGACCCTTGAAATCATGTAGCGAATGTGGCGCGGGCTGTTTTCCACCATGCCGTCTGCCATGGCGGGAATGACCAGACCGCCGAAGGAATAGATGAGCGCCGAGGGATAGAGGATGACCGGCAGCGCCATGCTGTGAATGATGCCGTATGCCGAAAGCGCCTCCGCATGGCTCATACCGCCAGCCTGCAACCCGGCGGGGACCAGCGCATGCGACAGCGTGACCAGCCCGGAGCGGATATAAGTGGTCAGCGCAACGGGGACCGTGATCCGGATGAGATCGCGTTGCTCGGCGGGTGCGGGTTCCGGGAGAAGCCCCCGGGCCGATCGCCTGCGGTCCCGCAGGAAGATAACAAGACCGATCAGAAAGGATACGGTCTCCGCAGCCGCGCCGCCCAGCACCAGAAGCACGCAGATTTCTTCGGCATCTGCCGGTCTCAGGTGTGACAGCAGCAGGATTGTCAGCGCGAATTTGAGCGCCTGCTCGAGAATCTGGACCGCCGCGTTCCGGCGGGAATGGCGCACGGCAACGAAATAGCCTGAGGCAACCGAGGAGAAGGAAATGAGCGGCAGCGTCAGCGCAAACAGGCGCAGCGGAGTCACAGTACGCGCGTCGTGCAGAAACCGGTTCCCGATGAGGGAGGCACCCGAGGAAAGCAGCAGCGCCGCGAGCAAGCCGCAGAAGAGCGCATAGAAGACCGCGCGCCGCAGAATGGCGCCAACCCG
>USMO01000189.1 GCA_900555785.1 uncultured Eubacteriales bacterium
TGTGTTCGAGCGGTTTTACAAGAGCGACAAGAGCCGGGGTTTGGATAAGTCGGGCGTTGGGCTGGGGCTTTTCATTGCAAAGACCATTATCCAGGCGCACGGCGAACGCATCTGGGTCGAGAGCGAAGAGGGTAAGTGGTGTGAATTTTTCTTCACCCTGCCGCGCACCGATCAGCCCCTGAAAGGAGCCGACACATGACAGATGAGAAATACCGCTGGTCCGGCGGGCAGCCTGCAGACGGGCAGAAGCGGACTAAGAGCGGCGCCGGGCGGTTTGCCGGCGTGATGGCGCTGACCTTCGGCGCCTGTATCGCGCTGCTGATTGCGGTGCTGGTCCTCAACGGAAGGTCAGCGGCGCAAGTCTCGGAGCTGACCACAGAAGAAGTGGCGGCAGAGGTGCTGCCGGCAACCGTCCTGATTGAAGTACGCCTTGGGGCTGTGACCGAATACGGAACCGGCTTCTTCCTGCGGTCTGACGGGTATCTGCTGACCAACTACCATGTGGTGCAGACATCGGACGACATTGCGGTGACCCTGTACAGCGGCAAGCAGCGGAAAGCGGAGATCGTCTGGAGCAGCGAGACGGATGATTTGGCGCTCCTGAAGATTCCAGGGCACGGGTATCCGACCGTCAAGATCGGCAATTCGGATGCGGTGCGGGTCGGGGCGCGCGCAATCGCGGTTGGGAATCCGGCGGGCGAAAATTGCGCATGGTCGGTCACACAGGGCATTGTCTCCGCAACCAACCGACAGACAGCGGTGAACCTGAACGGGCAGACCGTCCGGCGCACTATGATTCAGACCGATGCACCGCTGAACACCGGAAATTCCGGCGGTCCGCTCTGCAACGCGCAGGGCGAGGTCATCGGCGTTGTCGACTGGAAGGTTGCCGATTACGAGTCGCTTGGAATGGTGATTCCGATTAACGATGTCATGCGGTCGATCGGAGACCGGATTGAGCTTGACTGAGACCTGATTTACAAGACCAAATTTCGCGGACACTGTGAAGGAGAAGTGTATCACGGTGTCCGCCTCCTTTTGAGAACCTATATAAAAGGAGTTGGTGGAAATTGAAATTTCGTGAGCGGTTATACCGCTTTTGGATGGGACGGAACGGGAGCGATACCCTTTACCGCGTGACGGTGTGGGTCATCCTGATTCTGGCAGTGGCAAACCTCTTTGCCAGAAGCCTGATTGTGCTCGGCGTGGAGACGCTGCTGCTGATTTGGTCCACGTTCCGATGTTTTTCTAAGAATCTGCCCGCGCGACAGCGGGAAAACCGCGCATTTTTGCGTTTTTTCGGGAAAATTCGCGGATGGTTCGTTTTGCAGAAAAACCGGTTTCGGGACCGGAAAACACATATCTACCGCAAATGCCCGGGGTGCCGACGGACCCTGCGCCTCCCCAAGATTAAAGGAGACCATACCGTTTGCTGTCCATGCTGCGGAAAAAAATTCCAAGTGAAAGTCTGAGGGGACTTTGTTATGAAAAGAGAGACTTTGAGAAAACAGGTACTGACCGCAATGTTTACCGCGCTGATTTGCGCCGCAACGTTGGTGATTCAGATTCCGACGCCGGTTACCGCCGGATATGTCAATGTGGGTGACTGCTTCGTGCTGGCTGCCGCATGGTTCCTCGGACCGTGGTACGGTCTGTTCGCGGGCGGCATCGGTTCGGCACTTGCCGATCTCATCAGCGGATACTCGCACTACATTGCAGGAACCTTTGTCATCAAAGGGCTGATGGCGTTGGTGGCAGCCCTGCTGGCACGCATGCTGCAGAAGCGCATTCCCAGTCGCGCGGGACGCCTGGTTGGCGCGCTGGCTGCGGAGCTGATTATGGTCTCCGGTTACTTCCTTTACGCATGGGCAATCCTCGGAAAGGCTGTGACCGCAGCGGTGACAAGCGTTCCATCAAACCTACTGCAGGGCGCTGTCGGAATCGTCGGCGGTATGCTGCTGATTGAAGTCCTGGACCGCCTGCCGTTTGCACACAGAAATCAGAAAGCGGCATAAAAACCAGATAAAACAGGCGGCTCGCCAATCGCGGGCCGCCTGTTTTTATATTTTAAGGATATTCGGTGTGCCATTTTTCGTACCCCCTAAAAATCGAACAAAAAATCTCTCCTTTGTGCAAGTTCTTGGGGGTTCTTAGGGGTGACTGGTTGCGCAGCAACCAGTCAGTAGCGCAGCGTTGCTTCTCTCCGAAAGAAGCCCCCTTAAGCGGCGCCCCCGAGGTCTTTACCCGTCGGTCTTATCCAGAAAATCCTGTAGCAGGACGTCCTGCAGGAGACGAACGGTGTGGGGGGCTTTGCCGCCAACCGCCTTGCCGTCAAGTTCAACGACCGGAATGCAGAGTGCCGAGGCAGAGGTCACCAAAACCTCGTCTGCCGACCAGACATCCTCAAGCGGATAAAGCTCCTCCCGAACCTCAATCCCATGCGCACGGCACTCCCGCAACAGGTGCGCCCTGGCGGTTCCGGCGTAAATGTGACAGTCGGCAGGGTGGGTCAATAATACCCCGTTTTTCAGAATCGAAAGATTGGAGTGCGCGCATTCGGTCACCATGCCGTCGCGGACCAGCACGCATTCGTCCACCCCGGCCGCGCGGGCAGCCTCGCTTGCCAGCACGTTCGGTATCAGATTCAGCGATTTCGCATTGCAGTGCGAAAAACGCGTGTCCGGGTAGGTGATGCAGCGGAAGGGAACGCGCAGATCGCGAATCTGCATCGGGCGCAGCATAATCCAGAGGTTGGCGCGCGGCGCGGCACCCGAAAAGTCGTGCGTGCGGAACCCGGTCCCCCGGCTGAACTGCATGTAAATCCATTGCTCGCCGTCTTCAACGCGCAGAACCAACTCCCGCACCAGCGCGGCAAGCGCGGCATGTTCAATCGGCGGCACAATGCGCAGAAGCGCGGCACTCTGAAACAGACGGTCAATATGTTCATCCAACTCGAAAATGTTGTGGTTCCGGCTGAAGGTGACATCGTAAACCCCGTCGCCGAAATAGCAGGCACGGTCGAGCATCGGGACCTGCATCCGGTCGAGCTCGGCAATTTTGCCGTTGTAATAGCCAAGTGTTTGCAATCCAATTCCTCCTTTGTATGGTCAGGTCAGCATCCGCTGCAGGTAATCCCGCACGGAATCCGGAAACGTCTCGGCGCGGTCGGCAAGCGCCGCCGTGGCAACCATCGCCGCCGTGCGCCGGGCA
>USMO01000190.1 GCA_900555785.1 uncultured Eubacteriales bacterium
GAAATGATCATCAGCTCATCCTTGTCCAGCACGATATCCGGAACCGTCCGGACAAGCGCCTTGATCATCTGATAGGTGGGGCGCACATCGTCAAACCCGGAAACCGGGATAGCGTTCTGAATACGGGAGTCGTGAGCATCGAAAGTAATGATGTTGGTAACGCCCATGTTTACCAGCTCCTGAAGCATCAGCGCACAGTCAAGCGATTCCCGGCTGGATCTCTTGTGCTGTCTGCCCTCGTACAGCATAGGCATGATTACCGAGATTCTTCTTGCCTTTCCGGCATCGGCGGCAATGATGCGCTTCAGATCCGCATAGTGGTCGTCCGGGCTCATGGGCACCTCCTGACCGTACATCTTGTAGGTGACACCGTAGTTGAACACATCGCAGATAATGTACAGATCGTGTCCACGCAGGGACTGATGGATCAGACCCTTTGCCTCACCCGTACCGAAACGGGGGCAATCCACCTTGACGAGAAACGACTCGTCACCGCCGTGGCGGCGCCATTCCTTGAGGTAGTAGTCCACCTGTGCGGCAAACTGCTCGCACCCTTTCATCCCGATCACACTCAGCTCTGCATACTGTGATTCTTTCATAAGCCCTAAACTTCCTCCGCATATTTTATTTTCCGTTGTGTGCGTCTTCACGCTGACAACACACTTTCATCTTTATTATATCATACTTTTTGCGGTTTGCCAAGCAATTTCCGAAAAATCCGTGACAAAACGCAACAAAACATGAGGTTGCATAAAGCGTGACGACAAAATCCGCAATTTTATTGGCAAATTTGCGTCACACGATCACTTCAGCTCCACGATGGTAACGCCGCCGTCGCCCTCGCCGTATTGCCCCAGGCGAAATTCTTTGATGCGCCTGTCTTTTTTCAGATGCTGCCAAAGCGCATTCTTCAGCGCGCCGGTGCCCTTGCCGTGAATCAGGCGGACTTTCGAAAAGCCCGCAACGGTTGCCTCGTCCAGATACTTGTCAACCGCCTGCCAGCCCTCGTCTCCCATCAGCCCGCGCAGGTCGATCTCGTCGCGGAAGTCGCGGTTGACCTCCACCCGATAGCCCGCTGCCGGGGCATGCTTGCCGTCCCGGATGACCTGTAATTCCTCTTCCATCAGCCGCAGATTTTCGAGCTTTGTCCGGGTTTTGAGGATCCCCGCCTGCACCAGCACGCTGCCGCTCTTGTCCGGCAGTTCCAGCACCACGCCCTCGCTGCCGACGTTGCAGAGATACACCCGGTCCCCCTTGCGGAGCGGGCGCGGCAGGACGTATTTTTCGTCCGTTTTGCGCTCCTCAACCGGGTCCACCGCATCTGCGTTTCTGCGCAGCTCGGCACGCACCGCCCGGCGCGCTTCGTCCAGCCCCTCGCGCAAGCGGTCCTTCTCCTGCGCCTTTTTCGCCTTTTCCAGCTGGGCAAAGATGAAATCGCTCGACGCTTTTGCGCTGTCCAGCATCTGCTGCGCCTTCTTCTGCTTCTGCTCAATCTCGCGGGTTGCGTCCTTCCGCATCCGGGCAAGCTCGGCTTCGGTCTCGGCGCGCTTTCTCTCGTATTCCGCGCGCAGGCGTTCGGCTTCGGCGCGGTTGCGGTCGGTTTCCAGCCGCGATTGTTCCAGTCTGCCGATCACCTCTTCAAACTGCTTGTGGTCGGTGCCCACGTGCTGCTGTGCCAGCTCAATGATCTCCTTCGGCAGCCCCAGCTTTTCGGAAATGGCAAACGCGTTGGATTTGCCCGGCGTGCCGATGATCAGCCGGTAGGTCGGCTTGAGCGTTGCAACGTCAAATTCGCAGGACGCATTGAGCACACCCGGCGTGTTGAGCGCGTAGGTCTTCAGTTCGGTATAGTGTGTGGTGGCAACGCACATCGCGCCCACCTTGCGCACCGATTCGATGACCGCGACTGCCAGCGCCGCGCCCTCAACCGGGTCGGTCCCGGCACCCAGCTCGTCAAAGAGGCAGAGCGAGCGGTTGTCGACCTGCTTCATGATTGCCACAATGTTGACCATATGCGACGAGAACGTAGACAGCGACTGCTCGATGCTCTGCTCGTCGCCGATGTCCACCAGAATGTTCCGAAACACGCGCACCGAGGAATCCGGCTCGACCGGAATATGCAGCCCCGCCTGCGCCATCAGCGAAAACAGCCCGATGGTCTTCAGGGTGACGGTTTTGCCGCCGGTGTTGGGTCCCGTGATGATCAGCGTGTCGCAGTCCTCCCCCATGCGGATATCGGTCGGCACGACCGTCTCCTTTGGAATCAGCGGATGCCGCGCGCGGCGCAAATCAATTACGCCGTCCTCGCGGACCTGCGGTGCGCAGCCGCTCACGCGGGAGGAAAACTCCCCGCAGGCGAAATAGAATGCCAGATCGGTAATATTCAGGTAGTTCAGCCGCAGGGATTCCGATGCCGCGCTGACGTCTGCCGACAGCGAGAACAGGATTTTTTCAATCTCGTGCTCTTCTTTGGATTGGAGCATCCGCAGCTCGTTGTTTGCCTCCACGACTGCCATCGGCTCGACAAAAATCGTAGCGCCCGAGGAGGACGTGTCGTGAATCAGCCCCTTGATTTCGTTCTTGCACTCGACCTTGACCGGCACGACGTACCGCCCGTTCCGCGTGGTCACCAGATTCTCCTGCAGCGCCTTGGAATAGGAGCCGCTGATATAGTGCTGCAGCGTTTCCTTGATGCGGTTGTTGGTATCACGAATCTTGCGCCGCAGTTCGGCAAGCTCATGGCTCGCCTCGTCCGCAATCATGTCCTCGGAGAGGATAGAGCGCGTGATGCGTTCCTCCAGCGTCCGGTTGCAGAGCAGTCTTGCAAACACCTCGTCCAGCGATGTCGGGAAAGTGCGGTTGGTCTTGTTATAATCGGTCAGCGCGCGTGCCGAATGGAGCAGTCTTGCCACGTCCAGCAGCTCGCGCGTAGAGAGCATGGCGCCCTTTTCCGCACGTTCGCAGGCGCCCGAAACGTCCCGCACAGTGCCGAACGGCGGCATGCCCTTGGCATCGGCAAGTCTGCGCGCATCGCCGGTCCGTTCCAGCCTGCGCCGGATGTCCACAATGTCGTCGGACGGCGTCAGGCAGCGGCAGAGCGCCCGTGCGCCCTCGGTTGCCGCGCAGGATGCCAGCAACTCGCAGATTTTGTCAAATTCCAACGTTGTCAGGGTCTTATCGGAAAAACTCATGGTTGTTTCAGCCTCC
>USMO01000191.1 GCA_900555785.1 uncultured Eubacteriales bacterium
GCGGAAGGGTCGGCTGCCGCCGCAAGCTTCGCTGCCGTTTCCAGCCGTGCCCGCAGGGCTGCCGCGCGGTAATACCGGACCGCAGCCGTCCCCGCCCCGAACACCGACAGCACGCAGAAGAGCGACAGCAGCAGGACCCGGATCAGAATCCGCTTTTTCATTCCGCTTTGCTTTCGAAGCGGTAGCCGATGCCGCGAACCGTTACGATCACATCAGAACCTCCGGCTTCTTTGATCTTCTCCCGCAGGGTTGCAATGTGCATATCCAGCGTGCGGGTCTCGCCCACATAGTCCTCGCCCCAGACCGAGCGGAACAGCGTCTCGCGTTCTACGGTCATTCCGGCTTTCCCGAGCAGGAGCGAGAGCAGCTTGTACTCCTTCAGGGTCAGCCCCAGGTCCTTGCCGTTGTAGAAGGCGCGGTAGGTGTTGCGGTCGACCGTAAAGCCGCCCGATGCGGAGACGTAAAGGTTGGCGCGGCGCAGGTTGGTCTTGACCCGTGCCATCAGCTCCAGAATCGAAAACGGCTTGGCAATGTAGTCGTCCGCGCCCTTGTTCAGCCCCTTGACAAAGCTGATTTCGTCCGATTTCGCGCTGACGATGATGACGGGAATGCGCTCGTCCAGCTTTCGGATTTCGGACAGAACCGTGTAGCCGTCCATATCGGGCAGCATGATGTCCAGAATGACAATATCCGGCTTACCAGCCCGGAAAGCCTCGAGAAAGGACGGTCCGTCTTCGAAAATCCGGATGTCGTAATCCTCCTCAAACGCGCCCCGGTACACCTCGCCGATGCCCTCGTCATCCTCCACCGCATAAATCATCTTCTTGTTCAATCCGCTCGCCCCCTTTGCGAAATTTCCTTTTTTATCCTGTTACACTCGCTTCATTATACCATATCTGCGAGGTCTTTTCAAGACTTTTTTGTCCATTCCGCAAGATTCAGCTTCAGATTGTATCGGATTCTGAAAAAAGACACCGGAAACTGTCGCTTTTTGGTCGATTTTTTCGCCGCGCAGCGCTTGACAAAAGGCGTTTTATGTGGTACAATAGTGATAGAACAAGGTCCCCCGTAACTGACGGAATCGCAGAGCACTGCGTGGGAGCGGGAGATGATATTCGCCGACCGTCTGGGCACAGTTAAGTATCTGACACCTTAGCTGCGCCTATTTTCATTTTCTGAAAGGATAACACGAATGAAGAAGATCGGAATTTTGATGGGAAGTGACAGCGATCTGCCGGTGGTCCGCAAAGCCGCCGATACCCTTCGCTCGCTGGACATTCCCTACGAGGTCCACATTTTTTCGGCGCACCGTACCCCGCAGGAGGCGGCAGAGTTTGCCCGCACGGCAGCGGTAAACGGATTCGGCGCCATCATTGCAGCTGCCGGAATGGCGGCACACCTTGCCGGTGCCATTGCGGCTTCTACGACCCTGCCGGTCGTGGGAATCCCCATGAAGTCCGGTGCCCTTGGCGGTATTGACGCGCTCCTCTCAACGGTCCAGATGCCCTCCGGCATTCCTGTGGCAACCGTTGGAATTGACGGAGCCGTGAATGCCGCCCTTTTATGCGCAGAGATGCTTGCCATCTCCGATGCCGACCTGACCGCAAAGCTCCTCGCCCGCCGGAAGGCTGACCGGGAAGCCGTGCTTGCCAAAAATTCTGCCACAGAAGCGGAGTTCAACAAATAACGGAGGATACCAAAATGGAAAAGATGGAACAGCTGTACGAAGGAAAAGCAAAAAAGGTGTTTGCAACCGATGACCCGAACCTGGTCATTGTCTCCTACAAGGACGATGCAACCGCGCTGGACGGCCTGAAGAAGGGCACGATTCTCGGCAAGGGTGTAGTCAACAACCGGATGTCGGATTTCCTGTTCGGTCTGCTCGAAAAGAACGGCGTTCCGACGCATTTCGTAAAGGAGCTGAACGACCGTGAGGCGCTGGTGAAGAAGGTCTCCATCGTGCCGCTGGAGGTCATCATCCGCAACATCTCCGCAGGCTCCTTTGCCAAGCGCTACGGCGTGGAGGAAGGCATTGTGTTTGTCGAGCCGACCATCGAGTTCTCCTACAAGAACGATGCGCTGCATGACCCGCTGATCAACAGCTACCATGCGCTGGCTCTGGGGCTGGCAACCAAGGAAGAGATTGAGACCATCAAGCAGCTGGCGTTCAAGGTCAACGAGGTGCTGAAGGCATACTTCCTCTCGCTGAACGTGCGCCTGGTGGATTTCAAGCTGGAGTTCGGCAGACTGCCGGACGGCACCATCGTGCTGGCAGACGAGATCTCCCCCGACACCTGCCGGTTCTGGGATGCCACCACCAACGAAAAGCTGGATAAGGACCGTTTCCGCCGCGATATGGGCGGCGTTGAGGACGCTTACCGCGAAATGATGAAGCGCGTATTTGGCTGATACCCCGGAGGAACTATGAGTAGTCTGAGAGAAGAATGCGGCGTGTTTGGGGTCTACTCCCCCGAGCCGTCGGATGTGGCACGGACGGCTTACTATGGGCTGTTCTCCCTGCAGCACCGCGGGCAGGAATCCTGCGGAATCGTGGTCAACGATGACGGGCTGTTCCACAGCTACAAGGACACGGGGCTGGTCAATGACGTGTTCACGCCGGAGATTCTGGACCGGCTCGGCTGCGGCGGCATGGCGGTTGGTCACGTTCGCTACGGAACAACCGGCTCGAACGACCGCGTCAACGCCCAGCCGATCGTGGTCAACCACATCAAGGGCAAAATGGCGCTGGCGCACAACGGCAACCTGACCAACTCCGCAGAGCTGCGCCACACCCTGGAGCTGCAGGGTTCCATCTTCCATACCACCAGCGACACCGAGGTCATTTCCTATGTCATTACCAAGGAGCGCCTGACCGCACCGTCGATTGAAGCGGCGGTCAGCCGGGCAATGGATCAGCTGCGCGGTGCGTATTCGCTGATCATCATGTCCCCCTCCAAGCTGATTGCGGTGCGGGACGAGAACGGGTTCCGTCCGCTCTGCTACGGCAAGACCGATGACGGACGCTACGTCATCGCCTCCGAAAGCTGCGCGCTGGATGCCGTTGGCGCCCATTTCGTGCGGGACATTCGTCCGGGCGAGATCGTCTGCTTTTCGAAGGGCGGCGTGCGCACTGACGACAGCCATTGCGGCAAGGTCACCCCGTCGCTCTG
>USMO01000192.1 GCA_900555785.1 uncultured Eubacteriales bacterium
GACGCACGGCGCAAAAATGCCCTTGCAAGCAAGCATTTTTGCTTGTGGTATAATATGACACAGCCGGTTTTGTTGTGCAAGCCTGCTCGTGCTGTCGCGCTTCCCGCACTTCGTGCGGCTGTGCTATTGACGCACGGCGCAAAAATGCCCTTGCAAGCAAGCATTTTTGCTTGTGGTATAATAATGACACAGCCGGTTTTGTTGTGCAAGCCTGCTCGTGCTGCCGCACGGCTATATTTTGTATTCTTACCATTTGGAGGACCGGATATGAACTCTAAAGAACAGTTTTTGCGCGAGGAGCGCATGGCTTCCCGGCTGATTTTTGACGGTCGGGTGGTTCACCTTTACGTCGACCGCGTTCGGCTCCCGGACGGGAAGGAGGCAGAGCGCGAATATATGCGCCACATTGGAGCGGTCTGCGTTCTGCCGCTGGATCGGGACGGGGTCGTGCATTGCGTCCGGCAGTACCGCTACCCGCACGCCGAGGTGCTTTTGGAGATTCCCGCAGGCAAGCTGGACAGCAAGGCCGAAGACCGCGCCTCTGCCGCGCTGCGCGAGCTGCGGGAGGAGACCGGCTTTCGCTGCGGCAAGCTGACTTTCCTTGGGAACATTTACACCTCCCCTGCGATTCTGGATGAAGTCATCGGGCTGTACCTTGCCGAAGATCTGGTGCCCGGCGACACGCACCCGGACGAGGACGAATTTCTGGCACCGGTCGGGGTCCCGCTGGAGCAGCTGGTGGACGATGTGATGGCTGGCAGGATTCCGGATGCAAAAACGCAGCTGGCGGTCATGCGGATAGCGGAACTTCTGCGCCGCAGAAAGGAAGGGACAAATGATTGAGCGCAAGAAAGGAATCATCTCCATTCGGACCCGGCGGTCCGGCGTGATGATGCCGCTGTTCCCGGACGATACGGACGGGGACGAAGAGGCAGATTACGACGACGGCTTTGACGAGCCTTTTGACGATCTGTCAGAAGAGGGCGAGGTCGAGGAGCTGGAGTTGGCGATGGAGGGCAAGCTGGTCATCACCGGCGCGCGTGCGGAGCTGGTCTGGCACGAAAGCGAGCTGACCGGCATGGAGGGCGCAACAACCAAGCTGGGCTTTGCGCTGGACGCGCCGGGGCTGGTCTCGATGCTGCGCAGCGGCTCGGTGAACACGGCGCTGGTCTTTGAGCGCGGGCAACGGCACATTTGCGTTTACAACACGCCTTTCTCTGCCTTTGAGGTCTGCGTGCAGGGGCTTGTGGTCGATAACCGCCTGCTCTCCGACGGCACGCTTGAGTTGGATTATCTGATTGAACTTCGCGGCAACCGCGCCGAACGCTGCCGCATGTCCGTCAGATTTTCGGAGGAGCAATGAGGGGGATTGGGGCGGGATTTATGGCGGGGTTGTCTGTTGAAATTACTGGGTGACCGCTCCTCCTATTCATCGGAGATCCCGCCTGCCGGCGCCCCCGCCACTCACAAAAGCACCGCAGCCAACCGGCTGCGGTGCTTTTTCCAATCAACCCTTCCGGAAAATCCGGGAGGTCACTCCTCCTCGTCTTCGCCGTTGCCCTCAATGAAGCGGGCGATATACTGCTCGGAGGTCATCAGGACGTCACGCGGTTTTGCGCCTTCCTGTTTGGTCACGATGCCCTCTGACTCCATGCGGTCGAGAAGCTTTGCGCCGCGCGCGTAGCCGACACCGATCTTCCGCTGCAGCATCGAGGTCGAAATCTGCCCCATTTCCACGGCAATGCGGACCGCCTCGGCGTACTTGCTGTCCTCGCGGACCTCTCCGTCGCCAGGCTCTGCCGGTTCGGCGTCCTCCTTCCCCTTCTTGCCGCATTGCGCCGAATACTCCTTCATCAGCTTGGTGAAGTTCTCGTCGTAATGCGCGGTTCCGTTGGTCGCCCGGACAAATTCGCAAATCTTTTCCACCTCCCCGTCGCTCAGGAACGCGCCCTGCACACGGATCGGCTCTTTCGCGCCGGTCGGGTTGAAGAGCATATCGCCCTTGCCAAGCAGCTTTTCGGCGCCGCCCCGGTCGAGGATGGTCTTCGAGTCGACCACGGACGCGACCGTGCAGGCGATACGGGACGGGATGTTTGCCTTCAGCAGACCCGTGATGACGTCAACGGACGGTCTCTGCGTACCGATAATCAGGTGGATACCTGCGGCTCTTGCCTTCTGCAACAGGCGGCAGATCGAATCCTCCACCTCATTTTTGGCGACCATCATCAGGTCGGCAAGCTCATCGATGATAATGACAATCATCGGCATCGGCTCCAGCCCGGCGTCGGTTGCCGCGATCTTGTTATAGCCTTCGATGTTCCGTGCGCCGACCTCTGCAATCCGGTCAAAGCGTGCCTCCATCTCGTTCACCGCCGCCTGCAGCGCGCCCGAGGCGTCCTTCGGCGTTGTGATGATCGGTGCCAGCAGATGCGGGATGCCCTGATACGGCGCAAATTCGACCTTTTTCGGGTCGATCATAATCAGCCGGACCTGGTCGGGGCGCATCTTATACAGGATGGACATGACAATGCAGTTGATGCAGACCGATTTACCGGAGTTGGTTGCACCGGCAACCAGCAGGTGCGGCATTTTGGGAATGCTGAAATACACCGGCGAACCGGCAACGTCATCGCCCAGGCAGCAGAACAGCGGGCTTTGGGCGTCGGTGAACTCCTTTGCCTCCATCATGTTGCGCAGGTAAACAGTCGAGCGGTTCTTGTTCGGGACTTCGATACCGATTGCGCTCTTGCCATCCATCGAATCCATCCGGACGTCCTTGACACCGAAGGTCAGCGCAATATCCTTCTCCATGCCAAGCACGGTCCGGACGCGCACGTTCGACGCAGGGAAGACCTCGTACCGCGTGACCGTCGGCCCGCAGGAATAGGTGATCTCGTTGATGTCGATGTGGAAGGTCTTCATCTTTTCGGCAATCCGGTTTGCGTTCTCCTCCAGCTCGCCCTTGGTCTGCTCGGTAATCGCCTCGCCTGCCTGCAGATAGGTAATCGGCGGGAAGGTATAGGGGCGGTCCTCCGGCTTCGGAATCGGGCGCGGCTCGGCTTTGACCGGTGTGCGCTCGGGGCGGGGCGCCGCTGCGTTCTTCTTGGCGGCGATTGCGCG